>JADZBF010000105.1 GCA_020852215.1 Lysobacter sp.
CTTGGCCGCAGGCCGATGCGTTCGTCGCTTGGCTCGCGCGCAACGGCGTCGGCGCGCAGACGCAGGTCGTCGCTTACGACGCCGGCGACGGCGCGTACGCCGCCCGGTTGTGGGCTTTGCTGCGCGCACTCGGACATCGCGATGTCGCGGTACTCGACGGCGGTTGGGCGCGCTGGTGCGCGCTGGCTTTACCGATCGAACGCGGCGAACCGGCGGCCGTGCCGATCGACGCGGCATCGCACGCAGCGTATGGTTTCTCCGCGCCGAATTTCGATCGCTTGCGGCTTCTCGATGCCGCCGCGGTGCGTGCCGCGTTGTCGTCGGGCGATGCGTTGATCGATGCGCGCGCGGCGGAGCGGTTCCGTGGCGAGGTCGAACCGATCGATCCGGTCGCCGGCCATGTGCCCGGTGCGGTCAATCGGCCGTATGCGATGAATTTGGAGAGCGGGCGCTTCAAATCGCCGCAGGCGCTGCGCGAGGAATTCGAAACGCTGCTCGGCGAGCGCGGCCCCGAACGCGCCATCGCGATGTGCGGTTCGGGCGTGACCGCCTGCCATCATCTGTTGGCGATGGAACACGCGGGTTTGACGGGCGCGGCGCTGTACACCGGCTCGTGGAGCGGGTGGATCGAAGATGCGGCGCGGCCCATCGCGACGGGCGAATAAGAATTCGAGATCACCTTGGTCGAAGTGATGCAGGTCGAAGTGATGCAGGTCGAAGTCATGCACGAGGAAAACATGCAAGCCGAAATCTGGCACAACCCCGCCTGCGGCACGTCGCGCAATACGCTGGCGTTGATTCGGCACGCCGGAATCGACCCTCGGATCGTCGAGTATCTGAAAACGCCGCCGTCTAAAGCGCGCTTGGCCGAAGCGATCGCCGCCGCGGGTTTGACCGTGCGCGAAGCGATCCGCGAAAAAGGCACGCCCTACGCCGAACTCGGCCTCGACGATGCGTCGTTGAGCGACGATGCGCTGCTCGATGCGATGGTTGCGACGCCGGTGTTGATCAACCGCCCGTTCGTGCTCACGCCCAAAGGCGCGCGTCTGTGCAGGCCGTCGGAAGTCGTGCTCGACCTTTTGCCGCCGGTGACGGCGCCGTTCACGAAAGAAGACGGTGAAGTGGTGATCGACGCCGAAGGTCGCCGCGTGCGTTGACCTCCACGCACTTGTAGAGCGGAGCGAAGCTCCGCTGTACACGTTTCGGGGGAATGTTCAGCGGAGCTTCGCTCCGCTCTACGGGTGCAAGACATTTCAGCGGAGCTTCGCTCCGCTCTACATTGGGCCATTCGGGCGCCTATTTTCCCAGCTTCGCCACCAGCGCATTCAACGCCGTCTCGTCATTGCGCTCGAATCGCTCAGCCATAGAAGGTGTTGCCGCGTGTGTTGACCTCCACGCATTTGTAGAGCGGAGCGCAGCTCCGCTGTACACGTCTTCGGATGAATGTTCAGCGTAGCTGCGCTCCGCGCTACGAGAATCGAGCGCGCGCCTATTTTCCCAACTTCGCCACCAGCGCTTTCAACGCCGCTTGGGTGTCGGGTTCGAACCAGCCTTCGACGAAACGTTCGAGTTGCACGAGTTCGGGCGTCAACGCTTCTTGCACCGCCGCGCGGGCGATAGCGCGGGTTTGCAGCATCGGTTTGCGCGGCAGAGCGAGTAGGGTCTGCAGCCATTCCACCTCGCGCGGCACGACGGCATCGCCGTCGGCCAGTTCGTCGACGAGTCCGATGTCGTGCGCGCGTTCGGCCGAGATCATCGCGCCGGCGATCAGCAGCCGTTCCGAGCGGTAATCGCCGACCACACGCCGCATCAGGCGTTGGATGCCTTCGGGGACGGTCAACCCGACTTGGGTTTCGTTGAGGCCGATGGCGAAGGGACGCGCCGGATCCGGGCTGCGCGCCATGATGCGGTAGTCGCTGCACAGCGCCAGCACGCAGCCGCCTGCGGGCGAGTGGCCGGTCAGCGCGGCCACGACCGGCGCGCGGAAGCCGGCGATGGCGCGCGCCGCGGCGAAGAACGCTTCCCAGGCCTCGAACAAGGCATCGCGATCGTCGCCAAGCGACAGCAGATACGGCACATCCAAACCCGCCGAGAAAATCTTCGGATTGCCCGCCAGCACCACGCCGTCCACGGCTTCGCTCGCGGCAGCGTCCAGCGCGGCGACGACGGCACGGCACAGTTCGGGATTCAATGCGTTGACAGGCGGCCGCGCGAGGCGCAGCACGCGGATGGAGCCGAAATCCTGAGTGTCGACGAGTGCAGTCATCGTGCGGCGGCCGGGTCGAGAGCGGAAAGGAAGCGTTATCATAAGGCCCATGCACAACAGACTCGAATGCTTTCTGATCCTCGCCGCGCTGCTCTGCGCCGTCGCCTGCGCGACGACGCCCGCACGAGCCGGCGATTGCCGACCGACCGTCCGTGAAGGCTGGGTGAGTCTGCCCACGCCCGGCCCGGCGACGAAGATGGCGACGACCATGGCCGGCTACGGCCGCATCGTGAACACCTGCTCGATGCCGGTGGTGATCGTCGGCGCGTCCAGCCCCTCGTTCGGCAGCGTCATGCTGCACGAAACCCGCACCGTCGACGGCATCAGCAAGATGCGGCACGTCCCCGAAGTGCGGCTCGCGCCGGACGGCAGCGTGGTGTTCCGGCCCGGCGGGCTGCATATGATGCTGACGAAACCGCGCGCGCCGCTGAAACCCGGCAGCAAGATCGTCGTCGAATTCGCGCTCAAGGGCGGCGGCTCGCTGCTGGGCGAATTCGAGGTGCGGAAGCCCGAGATCTGAGGTCAGGAAACGATGCGGGCTCGCGGCGTCGCGATATCCGATCGTGCCTGTTTGTTCTTTTTTCCGACGCTCCGCGACCGAGCGTAACGAAATCGATCATGTGCCAATTCATCAGCGCTGTTTTGCCGAGTCACGCCGATGTCGAAGCCGTCGCGGCGGTTTTCCGTGCGCACGGCCGTTTTTTTTCGCCGAGGCGAGCGGATTCGGCGATCGTGGCCTCGTTCGCGTCCGGCGAACGCATATTCGGCACCACCCCGGGTCATTGCGATTGCGGCACGCCGCTGGGCAGCGCTCATGATGCGTCGAGCGCGCGTCGCGACGATCCGGAGATCGAAGCCGCGCGTTTGCGGCGCAAAGGGTGGAGCGAAGCGAAGATCGCGCGCGCGATCGAACAGCGCGCCGAAGCGAAGTCGCGGCCGCCCCGACCGAGGGCGGAGCCCGAAATCACTTCGCTGAGCGTGTGGCGGGAGTTGATCGAGGCCGTGCTGGCATCGCGCGCGACGCCGTCGCTTGGGCTGGTGCTGCACGGCATGGAACACCCCAACGATTTCGAAGACTTTCCGGTCAGCGGCCGCGAGCGAATCGTTCACAATCGACTCAACGAAGCCGTCCTGGCGAGCATGCGCGAGGACACGCTCTACGATTTCGCGCGCTGAACGCGTCGCCGCCGCTCAACCGCCCGCCGACGCCGCATGGCGCACCGCATCCGGCAGCGCCGTGGGACGCCCCGTGTCGCGTTCGATCCACACCAGCACGCAGTGACCATCGGCGTAGAGACGGCCGTCGACATCGACGATGCGATGGCCGAGGGTGAGGCTGCTATTGCCGATCTTTTCCGCGAACAATTCCACCGCGATATCGGCCGGGTAGGGAATCGGCAGGCGGTAATTGATCTGCACAGCGGCCAGCAACGGAATGCTGGCGTCGCTGACCCAGGGCCGGCAGGCGCGATCGAGCCAACGGATGCGCGCCTCTTCCAGATACGTCATGAAATTGGCGTTATTGACGTGGTTGAACGCGTCGAGGTCGCGCCAACGCAGTTCGATCGGCATA
>JADZBF010000106.1 GCA_020852215.1 Lysobacter sp.
AGCCCGGGCGATCGCGTCGCGGCCTGCTCGTGCGTTGCGGCGATGCGCGCGCGATGTTGTCGCTCGACACCGGCAGCGGCGAAGCGACCTTGACGATCCCGACGCAGCGCCGCGGCTGGCTGCGCCCGCAGCGCTTGCGCATCTCGACCACGCGTCCGCTGGGCTTGGCGCTCGCCTGGAGCTACGTTTGGCCCGATCAAGCGCTGCTGGTCTATCCCACGCCCGAAACGCAGGGGCCGCCGCTGCCCGAAGGCGCCGGGCATCAAGCGCAGGCGCGGATGCACCCCGCCGGGGAAGATCCGCATCATCTGCGCGCCTATCGCCGCGGCGACGCGCGACGCGCGATCGCGTGGAAGGCATCGGCGCGGCGCGACGAACTGTTGGTACGCGAATACGAACAACCGCAGGGCGCCGACATCGACCTGCATTGGGACGACTTAAACGCCCTGCCCTACGAAGCCCGCATCCGCCGTCTGGCGCGTTGGGTCGACGACGCCGAACGCGATGGCCGCCGCTACCGTTTGCGTCTGCCGGGGCAAGCGCCGATCGGCCCCGCGCAGGGCGATGCGCATCGTCACGGTTGTTTGAAAGCCTTGGCGCTGCTGCCGTCGGAATGACGATGCCACGCGCCCCAACGCGACGACCGCGCCCCCGAAACCGCCCGCCCAAAGCGAAGCGGCTGGCGTAACATGCCCGCTGACGCGCACATCCCGACAAGAGCCGACCGACCGATGGACGAGAACGCATACGCCGCGATGGTGCAATCCACCAAGCAATTCGCGCTGCTGGCCGAAACGCTGGAACGCAACGTCAGCGCTTCGATCCAACAACAAACCCAAGCCGCACAGTATCTGCAGCAAACGGTCGAGCGCACCAACGAATTGATGCAGATGAGCGTCAACCGGTCCGGCGACCAGTTGCGGCAATTGATGCAGGAAGCGATCGCGCGCACCTTCGAGCCGGGCTCGCAGCAGTTCGACGCCACGGTCAAGGCGGTGTCGGCGCAGCTCAAGCAAAGCGGCGAGACGCTGCAGAAGGATCAAGCCGATGTTTCGAACCAATTGAACAAGCTGATCTGGAAACTGCAGATGCTCGCGATCGGCTCGCTGGTCGTGCTGCTGTGCGGGGGCATCGCGCTGATCGCGTATCAAGGCTATCTGTACAAGGCGGCGAAGGAACGCGCCGAAGCGGCGGCGATCGAAGCCGAAGCGGCGGAAGCCTATCGCAAGGTCCATATCGCCAACTGCGCCGGCCGCCCCTGCGTGAAACTCGATAGCAAGTCGAAAAAATGGGGAAGCAACGGCGAGTTCGTGCTGCTGGACCTCGATATCCCTCCTGCGAAGCAGAAGAACGACTGATCGCGTGAGGTCCGTCTCATTCCGCAACGGCGCGAGCGCATGAGCAAGGCCGAGGCCGGCCCCGGTTCTCGCGTCGATCTCGACCGATCCGATCGCCTGTGGACGCTGAGCGCGGGCGGCGTTTGCCTGCTGCCGTTGTTGCTGCAATTGCCGGGCACTCTCGCCGTCGGCGTCGGCGTGGTGGGTTTGGCCACGCCCTTGCTCGCGCGCAGCGGCCACGTGTCGATCCTCGTGCGCTTGCTGCTGGCGTTGGCGCTGCTGGCGACGGTGATGTTGTTCTACCGATTCTCGTTCGGGCGCGACACCGGCTGCGCGCTGTTGGCGACGATGCTGGCGCTCAAGCCGGTCGAACTGCGGCATCGGCGCGACGCGCGCAGTCTGCTGGGATTCGCGCTGTTCGCGCCGTTCGCGACGTTTCTGCTGGATCAAGGCCCGATCTCGCTGGCGCTGGGCTTGATCAGCCTCGCGGTCGCGTTGATGGCGATGTCGAAACTCTCGGAATCCGAGTCCGAATTCGCATCCGACGACGCCGCAACGGGCCGGGAAGCGCCGTGGCAACGCCTACGCAACGTCGGCCGCATGGCACTGACCGGCTTGCCCCTGGCGCTGGTGGTGTTCTGGTTGTTCCCGCGTTTGGTGTCGCCGTTGTGGGGCGTGCCGGATCGCGCGATCGGCAGGCCGGGCCTGTCCAATGAGATGTCGCCCGGCGATTGGATCGATTTGATCGCCGACGAAAGCCCGGCCCTGCGCGCCACGTTTTTCGGCCCCCAGCCCGAAGCGTCGGAGATGTATTGGCGCGGGCCGGTGCTCTGGGATTTCGATGGGCGTCGCTGGCGCGGACTGCGCTGGAGCGGTCCGCAGGCGGAGCGCGGCGCGGCGACGAAACACAGCGAAAAGCGCTACGACTACGAAATGGAGTTGGAACCGACCGATCGACGGCAGATGGTGGCCCTGGATGTGCCGTTGGCGGCGCCCGGCGATGCCACCCTGGATCACGATTACAGCCTGCGTTCGGCGTTGCCGATGGCCGCATTGACGCGTTGGCGACTGCAATCGGCGGCGCCGGAGCGTTTCGAAACCGAGTTGCCGCCTTGGTTGCGCGAACGCGCCTTGGGCTTGCCCGCGGGCTACAACCCGAAGACGCTCGCGCAGGCGCAGCGCTGGCGACGTGAGGCCGATGCCGCGCATCGCGGCGATCGCGCCGCGGCCGATGCGGCCATCGTCAACCGCATGCTCGCGTCGATCCGCCGAGAGTTCGTCTACACCCTCGATGCCGAACCGCTCGGCCGCCATACCGTGGACGAATTCCTGTTCCGCACGAAAGCGGGATTTTGCGAGCACTACAGTTCCTCGTTCGTGGTCACGATGCGCGCCGCGGGCATTCCCGCGCGCGTGGTGACCGGCTATGTCGGCGGTTATCGCAACCCGATCGGCGATTATTGGTTGGTGCGCCGTTCCGACGCGCACGCCTGGAGCGAGGTCTGGCTGACAGGCCGCGGCTGGGTGCGCATCGACCCCACCGCCGCGGTCGCCCCCGAACGCATCTACGACACCATCGACGATCGCGCGCCCGGCGCGTTCGCGGGTTTTTCGGGGTTCGGCCCGGTATTCGACGTCGGCGATTGGCTGCGTCGCGGTTGGAACGATTTCGTGCTCGGCTTCAATGCGAACCGCCAGCGACGTTTGTTCAGTTCGCTCGGCGTTCCCGACATGGACCCGGCGCGCTTGGCGCAGGTGTTCATCGTCGGCACCGTGCTGGCGCTGGGCGGCATGTGGTGGCTGACGACGCGCAACGAACGCGAACGCGACCCCCTGCTGCGCGCCTGGCGCGGCATGGAAGCGCGGTATCGACGCATCGGTCTGAGTCGCGAACGGCACGAGCCGGCGCTGCGTTGGGCGCAACGGGTCGCTGGCGAAGCGACCGAAGCGAATTCGACTTTGTTGCTCGAATTGACCGAACGCTTCGCCCGCTGGCGCTACGCGCGCCACGAAAACGAACGCGCCGAACGCGATGCTTTGATCCGCGATTTACGCCGTCATCGGCCGCGGCGGCGGGCGCGGCGGCGCTCGCGGCCGCCGAGCGCGCTCGAAAAGGACGCCTGCGAGCCAAGCGGCGGGGTTCGCTCAGAGCCTGTTCAAAATCTCAGAAGAGGCATGCGCCGAGCGCATTTACCGAGCAGATCGGCGGCCCTTCGCCGGTACCTTCCTTCATCCCTCTCTCCGCTGTGCGGGGAGAGGGTGGCCAAAGGCCGTAAGGGGCGCCTTTCTCGTACGGCTTGATGCGCACGGTCGGAAGCACGCGAATCAAGCGTAACGCCGGCCCCTCATCCGGCGCGTTGCGCCACCTTCTCCCCGCTTGCGGGGAGAAGGGAAAAGGCATGTTTCCCGCTTGCGGGGAGAAGGGAAAAGGCATGTTTCCCGCTTGCGGGGAGAAAGAAAAGAACACGCACCGCTTGCGGGGAGAAGGACAAGAACACGCACCGCTTGCGGGGAGAAGGGAAAAGGCATGTTTCCCGCTTGCGGGGAGAAGGACAAGAACACGCACCGCTTGCGGGGAGAAGGGGGAGCGACACCCACGCTGGAAGATTTTGAACAGACTCTTAGAGATCGATAACGATATCGATGCCGCCTTTCCTACTCCACGGGCTCCGCTCCAAACGAAGAACCCCGGCCGAAGCCGGGGTTCTTGAACCACTTGCATTGCGCGTGAACGCAGATGAACGATCAGCAGGGCGCGTTCTGCACGGCGGTAAACGCATTGATGATGCCGGTGCCCATCGTACCCACCGGCGGCGGCGGAGCGGCGAAGGGCTTGATCCAGGTCTTGATGAGCGTTTCGACCTGCGCCGGCGTGCAATCGGCGGCAGGCTTGGACTGCATCATCGCGGCCAAACCGGCCACGTGCGGCGACGACATCGACGTGCCGCTGTAGTACACGTAGTTGTCGGCACCCGGCACAGTGGTGCCGGCGTTCAACGTCGAGGCGATGCTCACGCCCGGCGCCGACACGTCCACGCCCGCGCCGAAGTTCGAGAAGCTGGCCTTCTTCGCCGCCGCGTCGGTCGCGCCGACCACGATCAGGCCCGCGCCGGTGCAACTGGCCGGAGTGAAGCCCGCGACGTTGGCGTTGTTGTTGCCGGCCGCCACCACCACGGTGGTACGGCGACCCAGCGCACCGGTGATCGCCGTCTGCATGACCGAACCGGCGCAGGAACCGCCGCCGCCGAGGCTCATGTTGATCACGTGCGCTTTTCTCGTGCCAACGGCCGGAACGCCGGCCACCGTACCGCCGGACGCCCAGGTCACCGCATCGGCGATGTCGGCCAGCGTGCCGCCGCAACGGCCGAGCGCGCGCACCGCCAACACCCTGGACTTGTAGGCCATACCGGCCACGCCCGCGGCGTTATTGGTCACCGCCGCCACCGTGCCCGCCACATGGGTACCGTGCCAGCTCGAATTGCGCGCCGGGGAACCGGGGAAGCACTGGTTCGCCACCGTCCAGTCGCCCGGATCCAGCGCGCTGGCATCGCGACCGTTACCATCGTTCGCGGTCGCGACGTTGGTGATGAAGTCGTAGCCGTTGATGATGTTGGCGTTCAGATCCACATGCGGGCGATAACCGGTATCGATCACCGCCACGATCTTGCCGGTGCCCAGGAAGCCGAGATTCCAGGCTTGATCGGCGTTGCTGCCGCCGATGCCGCTCTGGAAGCCGTACTGCAGACTGAAGAACGTGTCGTTCGGGGTCAGCGTCGGTTGCAATATGAAGTTCGGTTCGACCGAAGCCACATCCGGGTGGGCGGCGATCTGACGCATCAGTTGTTCGGCTTCGACGCGATCGAACGAACGATTGGCGACCACGAGGTCCGCGCCGACGCCGAGCGTGCGCTCATGACGCAGAGTCGTGGTTTTGGCGCGGCCGAAGGCGTTGGCCGAGATGCCGTCCAACGAACGCTGGATGGCGGCTTTGTTGTTCTTGCTGGCGCTGCCGTCTTTGTAGGTGACGATGAAACCGTCGACCGGCGGGTTGGACGACAGGGCGCCGAGGTTCACCAGATCGCCGGCGAACGCCGAGGACGAACCGACGACGGCGACGACAGCGACAGCCAGCGCCGCGAGACGGGTATTACGGGTGCGAAAGGACATCTGAAATCTCCATATTTCAATGCGGTTTCGGTGCGTGCGCTCATCCCCGCGTCGAAAGACGGCTGGAACCGTGGATCGCGGAATCGCCGATGGAGCCGATGGAATCGAGGCGCGGAGTCGTACTGCAAATGTCGACTCGCCGACTCGTTGAACGAAATCGCAATTTCGGTGCGCATGCGGCACGAATCACGATCGCGGCCGATAGCATTCCTTTGACTTGGGCCGAGCATCACGTGAGGCGCACCATGCGCCTCACGCTTATGATGCGGAGCATTGATCGATGCTGTCAAATGAATAAGCGATATTTTTTTAGCCGTTCGTCGCAACGCATCCACACGACAGCGCGGAGGTCACGCGATTTTCATACGCAACCTCGATGCGTCTCTATCGCTGCGACGCGCTTCTGCCCAGCGCGTCATAAAAAAACGAAAATTGAACAAACGAAAATTGAACAATCGCAGCGACAGCTCACCACATCACCGTCTGTCGCGGCCTGCCGAAGACGATCGAGTGCGCATATCCGTCATCGCATCGCGATCGCGCCGAAAAAACACGAACCCTGGCCGAAGCCAGGGTTCGCAAACGCGCGGGATGCGCGCGTGCGGCTGCGCTAGTTGAGCGCTCTACGCGCGTTGAGCCGCCCGACGCCGATCCAGTACTGCACCGGGCCCATGAAGACATCGGCGGTCGATTTCAACGTCGTCTCGCAGGCCGCGGGTAAGCAATCCGCGGTGGGCTTGGACATCATCATCGCGACGACGCCCGCCACGTGCGGCGCCGACATCGAGGTGCCGCTCATGTAGGCGTAAGTCGCCGCGCCAGGCACGGTGGCGCCCGCATTCCACGTCGATGCGATGTTGTAGCCGGGCGCGGACAGATCCACCGCCGAACAGTAGTTCGAGAACGGTTCCTTTTCGCCGTAGAAACTGCCGGTATGTCGGTGGGTTGCGACCACGATCGTGTTGGCGCAACTGGCCGGCGTGAAGCCGGAGGCATCGGCGTTGCTGTTGCCCGCGGCGACCACCACCGGCACGCCGCGTCCGACCGCGCCGTTGATCGCGTTCTGCATCGTCGCGCCGCAGACGCCGGCCCCGCCGAGACTCATGTTGATGACGTTCGCGCGATTCGCGCCCACCGCGGGCACGCCGACGACCGTACCGCCGGACGCCCACGTCACCGCATCGGCGATATCCGCCAGGGTGCCGCCGCAGCGACCGAGCGCACGCACCGGCAAGATGCGCGCCTGGTACGCCATACCGGCGACGCCGGAGGCGTTGTTGGTGACCGCCGCCGCGATGCCGGCGACATGCGTGCCGTGCCAACTCGAACTGCGCGCCGGCGACCCGACGTAACACTGACCCGCCGTTTCCCAATCGCCGGGATCGGAGGGATCGGCATCGCGCCCGCCGCCGTCGTTCGCGATGAACGCGTTGCTGATGAAGTCGTAACCACCGGCGACGAAATTGGCGTTGAGGTCCGGATGACTCGTGCGCCCGGTGTCGATGACCGCGATGATCTTGCCCTGGCCGCGATAGCCGGTATCCCACGCCTGCGTGGCGTAGGTGTTCTCGCCGACGCTGCTGAGATTGGTCTGCAGGTAGAAGTAGGTGTCGTTCGGCGTGAAATCCGCGCGCAAACGGATATTCGGCTCGACATATTCGACGTTGGGATCGAGCGCGATCTTGCGCATCAGACGTTCGGCATCGGCGCGACTGAGGCGTCCGTCGATGGCGATCAATTCGCCGCCGGTGCCGAGC
>JADZBF010000107.1 GCA_020852215.1 Lysobacter sp.
CCGTTGCACACGCCCAACGCGAAGGTCTCGGGCCGCGCGAAGAACGCGGCGAAATCCTCGCGCAGCGCGGCGCGTTCGAGAATCGAGGTGGCCCAACCGCGCCCGGCGCCCAACACGTCGCCGTAGCTGAAGCCGCCGCAGGCCGCGAGGCCGTCGAAGTCGCGCAGCGACAGGCGCCCCGCGATCAGATCGCTCATATGCACATCGATCGCGGCGAAACCGGCGCGGTCGAAGGCCGCGGCCATTTCGATCTGGCCGTTGACGCCCTGCTCGCGCAGGATCGCGACGCGCGGCTTCGCGTCACGGCTCGCATACGGCACGTTCAGATACGGCGCGGCGACATCCTCCGCGGGGTCGAAGCTCAATTTGGGCTGCAAACCCGGCGCGTCGAAACGGCGGATCGCCGCGCGCTCCTGATCGGCGCATTCGGGGTTGTCGCGCAGACGCTGCATCGCGTGCGTCGTCGACCACCACGCATCGAACAACGCCTCCCAGCGCCATTCCGCCAGGGTCTGACCCTCGCGCGTCACCCGCACGGTCGGCGCCGTGGTCGGCCGTGCGATGCGCTGCGCGCATTCGATCAAGCCGTGTTCCGCGACCAAATCGGCGAATTCCGCGCGGTCCTCGTCGGCGATCTGCACCACCGCGCCCAGTTCTTCGCAGAACAGCGTGCGCACCGGGTCGCCGCCCCATTCGTCGAGCGAAATATCGAGTCCGAGATGCGAGCAGAACGCCATTTCGCATAACGCGGCGAAGGCGCCACCGTCGGAACGGTCGTGATACGCGCGAATCAGCCCGCGTTCGCGCGCGTCGCGAATCAAACCGAACAAACCGCGCAGAAGCTCCGGATCGTCCAGATCGGGCACCGCGAATTCGCCTTCGCGTTCGCTGCCGCGACGCCCGCCGAAACCGTCGTAGCACTGCGCCAACACCGAACCGCCCAAACGCTTGCGCCCGGCGCCCAAACCGATCAACCACAGTTCGGTCTCGGCCTCGCGCGACAACAGCGGCGTGAGTTGCGTCCGTGTATCGCGCACGGGCGCGAACGCGGTGACGATCAACGAAACCGGCGACACCGTTTTGCGATGTTCGCCGTCGCTCGACCATTGCGCCTGCATCGACAGCGAATCCTTGCCCACCGGGATGCTCAGATCGAGTTCCGGGCACAGTCGCAAGCCCACCGCTTTCACCGCATCGAAGAGTTTGGCGTCTTCGCCCGGATGTCCGGCGGCGGCCATCCAGTTCGCGGACAGTTTGATCTGCGCGAGCGTTTCCATCGGCGCCGCGATCAGATTGGTGATCGCCTCGCCCACCGCCATCCGCGCGGAGGCGGCGGCGTCGATCAGCGCCAGCGGCGTGCGCTCGCCGATCGCCATCGCCTCGCCGACGAAACCGTCGAACCCCGACAACGTGATCGCGCAATCGGCCACCGGCATTTGCCAAGGCCCGACCATCTGATCGCGCGCGGTCAAACCGCCGACCGAACGGTCGCCGATCGTCACCAAAAATTGTTTCGACGCGACGGTCGGATGCGCGAGCACGCGCAAACCGGCTTCGTGCAGATCGATCGCGCCGTCTTCCAGCGTCGGCCACTGCGCGGACGCGACGCGACGCGTGTCGCGATGCATCTTCGGCGCCTTGCCGAACAGCAGGTCCATCGGCATGTCGATGGCCATACCCCCACCCATTCGCGCTTCGCGCGAATCTCCCTCCCCCGCTTGCGGGGGAGGGTTGAGGTGGGGGCCAGCGCCATACCCAACAACCAAGCGCTCTTCCGCCGTTGCCGTGCCGACCACCGCGAACGGGCAGCGCTCGCGTTCGCAGATCGCCGCGAACGTCGGCAGATCGGTCTGCGCCACGCCCAGCACGTAACGTTCCTGCGATTCGTTGCACCACAGTTGCATCGGCGACAACGAGGGGTCGTCGCTCGGCACTTTCGCCAGATCGATGACGCCGCCCACGCCGGAGTCGTGCAGCAATTCGGGAATCGCATTCGACAAACCGCCCGCGCCCACATCGTGGAACCACAGGATCGGATTGCGCTCAGCCATCGCGACGCAGCGGTCGATCACTTCCTGGCAGCGCCGCTCCATTTCCGGGTTGTCGCGCTGCACGCTGGCGAAGTCCAGCGCTTCGGCGCTTTCGCCCGAGGCCACCGAACTGGCCGCGCCACCGCCGAGGCCGATCAACATCGCCGGACCGCCGAGCACGATCACCGCATCGCCGGGCGACAACGATTTTTTGGCGACCAACGGACGGTCGATCGCGCCCAAACCGCCGGCCAACATGATCGGTTTGTCGTAGCCGCGAACCACGGCCGGCGACGCCGCGTCTTCGCGCGCTTCGACGGTTTCGAATGCGCGGAAATAGCCCAGCAAATTCGGCCGGCCGAATTCGTTGTTGAACGCGGCCGCGCCGAGCGGGCCGTCAAGCATGATCTCCAACGCCGACGCCATGCGCGGAGTCAGCGGGCGCGGCCCGTCTTGAGCAGAGTCTTCCCACGGCTGCGGCAGCGTCGGAATGCGCAGATGCGAAACGCTGAACCCGCACAAGCCCGCTTTCGGCTTACCGCCTCGGCCGGTCGCGCCCTCGTCGCGGATCTCGCCGCCCGCGCCGGTGGAGGCGCCGGGAAACGGCGAAATCGCGGTCGGATGGTTATGCGTTTCGACCTTGATGCAGAACGCGCTGGGCGTTTCGTCTTCGGCGCGATACCGCAACGTCGCCGGATCGGGGCGGAAGCGTTTAGCCGCATAGCCTTCCACCACCGCCGCGTTGTCGCTGTACGCCGAGAGCGTGTGCGCCGGCGTCTGCGCATGCGTGTGTTTGATCATCTTGAACAGCGACAGCGTGCCGCCGTTCATCGTTTCGTTGCGGCCGTCGATGGTCCACGTCGCGTTGAAGATTTTGTGCCGGCAATGTTCGGAATTGGCCTGCGCGAACATCATCAATTCGATGTCGTGCGGGTCGCGTCCGAGTTCGCCGTAGCGCGCGCGCAGGTATTCGATTTCGTCCTCCGCCAGCGCCAAGCCCAAGCGCGCGTTCGCCTCCGGCAGCGCATCGCGCGAAACGACTTCCAGCGCGCCGGCCGACGGCGCGGCGAACAAGGCCTCGCCCTGCGCGGCGTCGCTCAGCAGCGACTGCGTCATCGGGTCGTGCAAAAGTTTGCCCAGCGCGGCCTGCTTCTCGGGCGGCGACGGCCAGCCGATGAGATCGATCCTCGTGCCGCGCTCCACGCGCTTGACCGGCAAACCCGCGCCGCGCAGCAGTTCGCCGGCCTTGCTCGCCCAGGGCGAGAGCGTGCCCAAACGGGGCGCCACGAATCGCGACACCGCGCCCTCGGCGAGCGGCTGTGGCTGCGGATCGGCTTCGAGAATGCGGCCCAAGACGGCCGCATCGGGGATTTCGCCGGACTGCGGTTCGATCCAATACACGGACCAGGCGCCGGCGATGCGCAGCCCGGGGGCGAAAGATTGCAGGCGGGCTTCGAGCCGCTCGCGGCGGAACGGCGATAGGGCCGGATGGCCCTCGAGGACGATCATGTCCGGCATTGGGAGTGACGCGGGGCCGGAATTGTAGCGGATCGGGGCGGCCCGGGCGGGGTCGAACGCAGCGCCGGCCACCCGTCGCACCGCAGAATGCCCGCGCGGATATCGATACCCGGTTCGCTCCCGATGGCCCGCACCGCCGGGACGGCAGCGCCGAGTACGGAGGCGAGGTGCCGGAGGCTCGCGCAGACGCCATCCGTGCAAAAGCTCTGTTATTGTTCGCCACCATACGGCAGCGTACCGTTCAAGCGACGCTGCGATCGAGCACGATCAAGGCAATCACGATCGAGACACCTGCCGCCGAACCGTTTCCGCTCTCGCGCTTCCATCATCGTTGATCCAGGAGGGATATCCATGCGTCGTCGTACGAGCATCCGATTCATCGCGTTATTGCTGTTTTTGGCCGCGTTCGGCGCA
>JADZBF010000108.1 GCA_020852215.1 Lysobacter sp.
CTGCAGCCGCAGTTGATTCTGCTGCAGAAGACGCTGCTCAATATCGAGGGCGTCGGGCGTCAGCTCGATCCCGAACTCGACATCTGGGCCGTCGCCAAGCCGGTACTTGAGAAGATTCTGATCGAGCGTTACAGCCCGCAGCGCTTGGCCGGCGAATTCCGCAAGCGCCTGCCGGAATTGGTGACGCGCGCGCCGGATATGCCGCAACTGCTGCACGCGTGGTTGAGTCAGCAGGTGAGCGGTCAGCACGAACTGGCGATGCGGTCGCAGGACCTCGCCGAGCTCACGCGCACGCTCAACGCGATGCAGCGGCGCATCGTTTCGGCGATTCTCGGCACCGGTCTGCTGGTCGTCGCGGGCGTGCTGTACGCATTGGAAGCTGGCGGCCCACGCTTGCTCGGTGTGCCGGCCGCCGCCTGGATCGCGGGCCTCGGCGGCGTGTGGGCGCTGATCGCGGCGTGGCCGCGTCGATCGGTCACGCGTCTGTTGTAGGAGCGCCGGCAGGCGCGATTCCCACAGGTCGCCTCAGAAGCGCTTTTGTGGGAGCGCCGGAAGGCGCGATTCCCACAGATCGCCTCAGAAGCGCTTTTGTAGGAGCGCCGGAAGGCGCGATTCCCACAGATCGCCTCAGAAGCGCTTTTGTAGGAGCGCCGGCAGGCGCGATTCCCACCGATCTCCATAACCCCTCTGGAGGAGCGCCGGAAGGCGCGATTCCCACCGATCTCCATCACCCATCTGTGGGAGCGCCGGCAGGCGCGATTCCCACCGATCTCCATAAACCATCTGTAGGAGCGCCGGAAGGCGTGATTCCCACCGATCTCCATAACCCATCTGTGGGAGCGCCGGAAGGCGCGATTCCCACCGATCGCCTCAGAAGCAATCGCGCCTTCCGGCGCTCCCACAAAACAAAGGCCCACAAAACAAAGGCCCACAAGACAAAGGCCCACAAAGCGAAAGCCCGCGAAACGAAAGCCCGCAAAACAAAAACGGCGCCCGGATCTCTCCGAGCGCCGTTCGCGGCGATGAGCTTCGTGGCGACGTTCGCGTTTACTTGCCCGCGGCGCTCGCCGCCGGTTTGGCCGCCGCTTTCGCGAAATCCCCGGCCATGAACACGCTCAGCGCGTCCGCTTTGAAGTGCTTGCGGATCGCGGCGTTCACTTGCGCCGCGGTCAAGGCTTTGGCGGCGGCATCGGCCCTGATCCACCACGCCATGTCGCGGCCATCGCTCAGGCCGTTGATCAAATAACCCAGCAAGCGTTGATCTTCCGCGCGCGCTTGTTCGCGTTCGGTCAACAGCGAATTCACCGCGTCCTTCACTTCCGTTTCGCTCACGCCGTCGCGGATGAAGCGCGCGTATTCCTCGCGCACGGCGGCTTCGAGCTTCGCCATATTCTCGGGCGCCACGATCGCCTGGATCGAAAGATTGCCGGCATCGTTGCGGCCGCCCACGCTATCGTCGAAGTCGACGTTGCTGGTCGCGCCGTAACTCAGGCCGTCCTTCTGCCGCAGGCGGTCGCCCAGGCGCGCTTTCAGCGGGTCGCCGCCGAAGATCTTGTTGGCGACGATCAGGGCTGCGTAATCCGGGTCGTCCTGGTTGAACGACAGATTCGTGCGCGCGAAGAACATCGCGTTGGCTTTATCCGGCGTTTCGCCGCGCTCGGTTTTCGCAGGCACCGCGGTGTAGCGCGTCGGTTCGCGCTTGTAGGCGCGCGGGCTGCGCCAATCGGCGAACAGCGCGCGCAACTGCGCCTTCACCGCCGCCGGGTCGAAGTCGCCGACGATCGCGATCTCGCCTTCGGCCGTGCCGTAGAAATCGCGGTGGAACGCGACCAGTTCATCGCGCGTGGTCGTTTTGATGCCGGCCAACCATTCGTCGAGCGATACGCTGGCGAAAGGATGCCCGGCCGGCCAGGGATCGAAATGTTTGGCCATCGCGATGCTGGCGACGGTGCCGGGCTCTTTGCGTGCCGCTTCCAAGCCGGTGATCATCTGCAGCTTGTATTGCTCGAATTCGTTTTGCGGAAAGTTGGCGTTGCGCAGAATGTGCGCGGACAGCGCCAACGCATCGGCGAGCGTGTCGCGTTTGGCCTGCAGTACGACCGAGCCCGATTGCCGATCGCCGCTGACGCCGCCGATGGTCTTCAACGCGTCCATCTTCTGCGCGATCTGGCCGCGACTCATCTCCGTCGTGCCGGTCATCAACAGCGCGCCGGCCACGACGCCGGCGTATTTCGGCATGCGCTTGAGCGCTTCGACGTCGCCGAAGCGGAAAGTCGCGTTCACCAGCACCGCGTCGCCGCGGGTGTCCTTCGGCAACAGCGACACTTTCAGTTTTTCGCCGATGACGAAGGTCTCGGTGCGCGCGGCGATGTTCGTATGGCTGGCGTCGAACGTTTCGCCGGCCGCCATCGCCTGCTTGCCGACATAGCCTTTCAGCGCTTCGGCGGCCGGTGGCGCCGCCGCGATCTCCACGCGGTCCGGCGCGTCGGTGGGGATGAAGCGGCCCAGCGTACGGTTGCTCGGTTTGAAATAGGTTTTGGCGACGCGATTGACGTCGTCGGTCGTCACCGCCGCGATGCGGTCGCGATGGAGAAAATACAAACGCCAGTCGCCGCTCGCGATCTTTTGGGTCAAGTCCATCGCCAGACTGCTGGGATCGGCGAGATTTTGTTCGTAGCCGTTGGCGATGCGTTGCTTGGCGCTGCGGACTTCCTCGTCGGTGATCGGCGCGGCGGCGGAGCCTTCGGCGATGCGCAGCATCTCGGCTTCTGCTTTGGCGATATCGGCGTCTTTGGGCGCCTGCAGCGAAAAGGTCGAGGTGCTGCCGTCGCGCAGTCCGAAGTAACCTGCGTATGCGCCTGCGGCCAGCTTGGTTTCGACCAGCGCTTTATGCAGGCGGCCGCTCGGCTGATGGCTGAGCAGATTCACCAACACCTGCAGCGCGGCCGTGTCCGGATGGGCCGTGCCCGGGATGTGGTAGGTCAGATTGACGATTTGGATATCGCCGCTGCGGCGAACCGTCACCGAGCGCTCGCCGTCTTGCGTCGGTTCGACGGTGTAGAACGCGGGCAGCGGCGTTTTCGGCTTCGCGATCGCGCCGAAATGGCGATCGATCTTCGCCAGCGTCGCGTTCGCATCGAATTTGCCGGCGACGACCAAGGTGGCGTTGTCGGGGCGGTACCAACTCTTGTAGAAGGCCTGCAGGCGTTCGATCGGCACGTTCTCCACGTCCGAACGCGCGCCGATGGTGTCTTTGCCGTAGTTGTGCCAGAGAAACGCGGTGGACAGCGTGCGTTCGTTGAGAATGCCGTAGGGATTGTTCTCGCCTTCCTCCATCTCGTTGCGCACCACCGTCATCTCGCTGTCGAGATCTTTCTTGGCGACGTAGGAATTGACCATGCGATCGGCTTCCATCCCCAGCACCCAATCGAGGGTCTCGTCATTGGCGGGGAAGCTGCCGACGTAATTGGTGCGGTCGTACCACGTGCTCGCGTTCTTCTCGATGCCGCGCTTTTTCATCTCGCCCGGAATGTCCGGATGCCGCGGCGTGCCTTTGAACAGCATGTGCTCGAGCAAGTGCGCCATGCCGGTTTCGCCGTAGTTTTCGTGGACGGAGCCGACGTTGTAGACGAGGTTGACGGTCGCGACCGGCTTGCTGGCGTCGGGGAACAGCACCACGCGCAGCCCGTTTTTGAGCGTGTATTCGCACACGCCTTCGACGCAAGGGCCGGCAACGATGCCAGCGGGCGGCGCGATGGCGCCCGCAGCGAGCGCATAAGGCGCGGACACGGCCAAGGCGCAGGCCAGCGCGAGCGGCCGAAAGTAACGGATAGAGGACATAGCGACTCCTGAAAAGCTGCGATGGGCGCCGTGGATCGACGAGAATGCGCGGGGATTCTCCCAGAGGCCGGCGCGCAAACGATGACCCAGAAGTCCTGCTCGGAGTTCCCCGAGGCCGCGATCGCGCTCGAACCGCTACCGGTGCTATACCGCGAAGAGACTTTCGCGGTGGTCGACAAACCCGCGGGGCTGATGGCGCACGACAGCGCCTTGGCGCGCGGCGAAACCGACTTCGCCGCCGATCGTCTGCGCACGCAGTTCGCGCGACCGATCCATCTGGTGCATCGTTTGGATCGCGCGACCAGCGGGTGTCTGCTGCTGGCGTTCGATCGCGAGACCGCGTCCGCCTTGGGCAAGGCGTTGATGTTGGGCGAAGTACGCAAAGAGTATTGGGCGGTGTGTCGCGGTTGGCCGGAGCCGCGCTTCGAGATCGATCATCCGCTCGATGGCGGCCCGGGTAAGCCGGAAAAGAAATCGGCGATCACCGCGTTCGAGCGCTTGGCCACCTGCGAGTTGGCGCAGCCGTCGCAGGGCGATGCGTTCGCCACCTCGCGTTACGCCTGGTTGCTCGCGCAACCGCAGACCGGCCGGTTTCGCCAAATTCGCCGGCACCTCAAACACGCCTCGCATCATTTGATCGGCGACACCAGCCACGGCGACGGCGCGCACAACCGCGCGTTCCGGATGATGGGCATTCATCGCATGTTGTTGCACGCGCGCCGATTGCGTTTCCCGCACCCGCATCGCGACGATTGGGTGGAAGCGACGGCGCCGCCGGATGCGGAATTCGCTAAAGCGTTGGCGTTGTTCGGTGACGCTAAGACGCAGCCCTAGTCGTGGCTTTCGCCGCGATCACGAGCCTTACGATGCCGAGCGGGATGGTGTCGCGTCGAATCAGCGCCGCGTCGCGGCGTTGCGCAGTTCGGTGTCCGCCGCGCGTTTCGCGTCCTGCAGCATCGGCATCAGCACATCGCCCAAGCGGCGCATGCCGTCTTCGGCTTGGCGCATGCTGCGATCCATCGCGATGTTCGGATCCTCGAAGTCGGCGTTTTCGCGCGTCGCGAGTTCGCGCCGTTGTTCTTCGTCGAGCCGCTGCATTTCCATGAACAGCGCTTTCGTCGCGGGCGTGAACTGATTGCTGTTGCGGCTCATCAGCGTCTCCGCCTGCCGCATCGCTTGGTCGTAGCGATACTGTTTGCTGCGATCGTAGGGGTTGTGGCGCGAGCCCGAAGCGAGATTGTTGTTCAATTGATCGATCATGCCCTGAACCTGCCGGGTCGTTTCCTGGGGCGACATCGGTTGGCTGGCGGGGTCGACCATCGGGGCCGGCGGGGCGAACTGACCGGTGCGCGGGTCGAACCCTTGCAACCCGGCCGGCAGTTGCACCGGTGCGCGGCGCTGCTGCCGCGGTTGCGAAAAATTGGCGGGGTCGTTATTGCCGGAGCCGCCGATGTAGGCGGGGTCTTGAGCGGCCGCGAGTCCGCAAGCCGCGACGCCGAACGCGGCGAGGGCGGTGGCGAGAACGGGGGCGAGACGACGGGAACCGGTCATGGCGAATCTCCTGGGCGAACAGCGTCGAACGAAGTCTGCGGTCGGAACGGGGGCGGAGTCGGAGGGGCGGAGTCGGAGGTACGAAGGCGCCGAAACGCCTCGAACCGGGCCGGTCGTGCCGGATTGGGCCCTGCACCGGCCGCGCGCCGACCGATCATCCCGGGATGTGGCGGGACGGTCAATCCTAACCGCTACAATCGCTCCCCGGAGGTGCCGGTGGACTCAGAAATCGTCATTCCCGAATCCGAATTGGTCGAACGTTTCGTTCGGTCCTCCGGTCCGGGCGGTCAAAACGTGAATAAGGTCGCGACCGCCGTTGAACTGCGGTTCGATGTGGCGCGCTCGACGGTGCTGCCCGAGGACGTGCGCGAGCGTTTACTCGCCCGTCGCGACCGGCGCGTGACCACCGACGGCGTGCTGGTCATCAGCGCCCAGCGTTTCCGTACCCAGGAGCGCAACCGTGAGGATGCCCGCGCGCGTCTCGCCGCGTTCGTCGCCGCCGGCGCCGAGGCGCCGAAGCCGCGGGTCGCCACCAAACCCAGCCGCGCCGCCAAACAGCGGCGTCTGGACGACAAACGCCAGCGCGCCACGGTCAAGCGCCAGCGTTCCCCGTCGCGGTGGGATTGAGCGCGCATGGCGACCGACATGCCGACCGACGACATCGTCCTGACCCTGCCGCCGCAGGTACCGCGGGTGTCGCCCAATCCGTTCGCCCGACGGATCGCGCTGGGCCTGCTGCGTTTGGGTGGGTGGCGGATGGTCGGCGGCTTCCCGGATCTGGCCAAGGCGGTGCTGATCGGCGCCCCGCATTCCTCCAACTGGGACGGTGTGTGGGGCTTCGCCGCCAAAGTCGCGCTGGGCCTGGATATCCGCATCTTCGCCAAACGCGAATTGTTCTGGTGGCCGCTGGGCCTGCTGTTGCGGCGGCTGGGCGTCATCGAAGTCAATCGCGACGCCGCCAAGGGCCTGGTGGAACAGATCGCACGGCGTTTCGAGGGCGAAACGCAGTTGTGGATCGGCATCGCCCCCGAAGGCACCCGCAGCCGGGTGGAACGCTGGAAGCCGGGCTTCTGGAAAATCGCCAAGGCCGCCGGGGTGCCTGTGGTTCCGGCGTATTTCCATTACCCGGACAAGATCATCGGCATCGGCGAGCCGTTCTACCTCAGCGACGACATGGAGGCCGACCTCGCCCGCATTCGCGCCTGGTACGCGCCCTGGCGCGGGAAGAACCGCGGCGTTTGAGGGTCGGGTCGGCATCGCGATGACGCCGCTTCGGCCGGCGGCGGTTTGGACCGACGGCGCTTCCGACCCATGCCGGCTCGTCGCCCCCTGCCTTCCGCCCGCTGCATTTCTGTCCCCCCATCCCGTATTCTTGAACGCTGCGAGCGCGCAGGGGAGCCCATGGCCACATTGAAGAAGATTCTCGAAGCGGCCCGGCTGATCGAGCGGACCGACGGCGAGCCCTCGGTGGCGCCCGCCGCCAGCAGCACGAACGACGACGATCTGGACGCGCTGATCCGTCGCGCGGCTGCGGCCGATTCGGCGCCGCCTGCGCGCGAGGCATCGGCCGCCGCCGATGCCGCGCCCTCGCCGGAATCGACGGTCGCGATCGAAGAGGGGTTGGACTTCGCCGACATCTACGCCCGGCAGGGTGTGGCCGTCGCGCCGTTCCCGGTCGAGCGTCTGATGAAGCTGGTGGAGGGCCTGCGCACGCTGGACCCGACCACCCGCCGCGCCGCGATCACGGCGATGGATGTGGCCGACGAGACCTGGTCGATGGATCACGTGCTCGCCGATGCCGACGCCAAGGTGTTGGCCTTGCGCGGTCATCAGCAGGCGCTGAAGGCCATCGCCGAGAACATCGGGCAGAGCAATCGCGAGCGCATCGCCATGTTGTAAACCGACCGCGACGGTGCGGTCGCCGCCTTGCGCGAGCAAATCGCCGTGCTGGAGACGCAAATGCAAGAAGCGGTCGGCAGCACCGCGGCGGAAGTCGCGAAGCTGCAGTCGCAATCGGAGTCCGCCAAGGCCGCGCTGCAGCGCGAAACCTTGCGGATCGACGCGACGATCCTCAATTTGGAGGAATTGGCCGCCCAGTTCCGTCCGGGAGCGAAAGCTTGATCCGTTGTTGAACAGGGTCCGCACCTGCGCGCGATGTTCGCCATCGCCGCACGGCGACCTCGGCATCGTTCGCGCTTCGTTCCACGCTGTCGTCCCAAGCGATTCCTCCCCGCGATTCGTTACCCCCACATCGTTCTATTTCTCAGGAGTGCTGCATGGCCGTCAAACTCACCCCGTTCGCCAAGCTGCTGATCGGCGCGATCGTGCTTGCGGGCGCCGGCTCCGTGCTGTGGAACCTCTACAAGAACCGTAAGCCCGATACCGGCGAAGATGTCGTCGTCTCGACCACCGCCGACGGCAAGCCCGCGCCTCAAACCGGCGCTCCGCTCGGCAAGGGCGATGGCCCGTTGGGCTCGGCCGACAATCCGCTCAAGGTCAGCATCGTCAGCTTCCACGGCTATGCCCCGGCCCTGGTCGCCAACGGCCAGAATCTGAAGACCCAGCCCGGTTCGTTGTTCGATCGCGAAGGTTTGAACGTCGAGTTCGTCATCCAGGACGACCTGCCGACGATCTCCACCGTGTTCGAGGCCGGCACCGCGCAGTGCATTTGGCGCACGTCCGATTTCTGGGCGCAGGAGCAACCGAATCTGCGCAACAGCGGTCACGACGCCAAGGCCGTCATGATCGTCGACAACACCCGCGGCGCCGACGCGATCATCACCAACAACCCGGCGATCCGCACGGTCGAAGACCTGGCCGGTCGCAAGGTCGCGATGCTGCAGTTCACGCCCTCGCACGGCATGGCCATCGACGCGATCGACAACTCGTCGTTGTCCGCGCGCAAGAAGCAGAGCGTGCAATATGTCTTCATCAACGCCGAAGACGGCCTCGCCGGCGTGCGCGCGGCGCTGGAGTCCGGCAGCGTCGATGCCGCTGTGCTGTGGGATCCGGATCTGTCGCTGGCGATGCGCGCGACCAAGGGCCGCGTGATCTATTCGACCAAGACCGCCTCGAACCTGATCTTCGACGTGATCGTCTGCGATCAGCGCGTGCTCGACGATAACGAGGGCCGCGCCGCGGTGCAGAAGTTGGTCAACGGTTGGATGAAGGGCGTGGATGCGGCCAAGGCCGACCCCGACGGCGCGGTCGATGCGCTGGTGAAGACCGAAGAATTCTTCACCCTGCTGGCGAAAGACGAAGGCAAGCCGTTCGTGAAGAAGCTGTTCGACAATCTGCTGTGGACCGGGGTCGCCGACAACGCACGCATCCTCGGCCTGTCCGGTGGCACCAACCATTACGGTCGCGTCTATCAGCGTTTCGATCAGATCTATCGCGAAGCCGGCGCGCTGGCCAATCCCAAATCGCCGGTGATCGACCCGAGCCAAAGCTTCGACACCAGCTTCATCAAGAAGCTGTACGACGCGAACGCCACGGCGCAGGCCGAAGCGGCCAAGGTCGAGACCTTCACCGTCGCCGAGCGCGAACAAGCGGTGCAAGCGCCGGCCGAAGTGACCAAGCCGGTGGTGGTGAATTTCTCCAGCGGCCAGTCCGGTTTGACCAAGCGCGCCGAACGCACCATCGACACCGAAATGGTGCCGTTCATCGAGAACAACGGCACCGCTTATTTCGAGATCAGCGGCAACACCGACAGCACCGGCAACGCCGCGATCAACGAACGCTTGTCGCAAGCGCGTGCCGAGGCGGTGGTCGAGTATTTGTCCAAGCAGTGGGAACTGCCGCGGGAGCGCTTCAAGATCGTCGGCAACGGCTCGCGTAAGCCGCTGTGCAACGAGAACGCGCCCGAAACCGAGGGCGTCGGTATCGAAGCCTGTCGCGAGATGAACCGCTCGACCCGCATCGCCGTGTTCGGAGCGCGCCAATAATGTCGCAATCGTGGAATCCGTACGCCGCCCTTCCCGGGCGGCTGCGGCACCAACTCGGATTCGCCGGCATCGCGTTCGTGCTGCTGGCCTGGTGGGGCTTGAGCGCCAGCGGTTGGATCAGTCCGAACAAATTGCCGTCGCCGCTCGCGGTGCTCAAGGCGTTCGGCTATTTGGCGTGGAACGACGGCAAGAGTCTGCTACTGAACGCGACGCTGTGGTCGTCCGCGCGGGTGGCGATGGCGGGCGTGTTGGTGGTGGCCGTCGGTTTGCCGCTGGGCATCCTGATGGGCGCGTCGGCGCGGCTCAACGCGGTGCTGTCGCCGCTCATCGACCCGTTCCGCTCGGCGCCGGTGGTCGCGCTGCTGCCGATCCTGGTGATGTGGTTGGGCATCGGCGAAGTGATGAAGGTGAGTTTCCTGTTTCTCGGCGCGGTTGTGTATCTGGTGCCGATGGTGCGCGACGCGATCCAAGCCGTGCCGCAAAGCCACTGGATCGGCGCGCGCGATCTCGGCGCCACGCCCTGGGAATGCATCCGTCATGCGGTGGTGCCGATCGCGATGCCGCGCATCGCCGACGGCATCATTGTCGCCGTTTCGGTGATGTGGACCTACATCACCGTCGCCGAGTATGTGAATGCGGAAGTGGGCCTGGGTCAGCTCATCCAGAACGCGCGCCGCTTCAGCGCGATGGATCAAGTGTTCGCGGGCATCGCCGTCATCATCGCGCTGGCGTTGATCACGTATCAGTTGATGCGCGCCTTCAAGCGCCGGATGTATCCGTGGGAGACCCAAGCATGAGCGCGCCGACGACCCCGACGGAGACGGCCGCCGCCGCGCCCGCGAGCGCGCCCGCCGCATCCGGTTCGCCCGCGAATTCGCCTGCGAAGATCGCGCTCGACCGCATCGTGCAGGAAGTCCCGCGGCCCGAGGGCGGCGTGAACCGCATCATCGACGAGTTGTCGCTCGAATTCGTCGGTCCCAGCATCAATATGCTGCTCGGACCGTCGGGCTGCGGCAAAAGCACGTTGCTGTACATGATGGGCGGCGTGCGTCCGCAGAATCAGGTCATGCCCACCAGCGGCACGGTCATGATCGACGGCGCGCCCTGCGATGATGCGCACGACGACTCGGTGATGGTGTTCCAACGCTACGCCAATCGCCCGGACCTCAGCGTTTACGACAATGTCGGCTTTCCGTTTCGCTTGAAGCTGTGGCGCGACCGCGTGCCGAAGGCCGAGCGCCACGACAAGATCATGCACATGCTCGAAGCCGTCGGTCTGGCCGAAAAAGCCAAGCTGCGGCCCAGCCAATTGTCCGGCGGTCAGAATCAGCGCATCGCCTTGGCGCGCGCTTTGGTGCTCAAGCCGCGCATTCTGCTGATGGACGAGCCGTTCGGCGCGCTCGATGCGCAGACCCGCGAAGGCATGCAGCGGTTGTTGGTCGATCTGTATCGCGAGCATCCCTGTTTGATCGTCTTCGTCACTCACGACGTGACCGAGGCCCTGTTGCTCGGCGACCGCGTGGTGGTGCTCTCGACGCAGCCGGCGCGTATCGCCGACGATTTCGAGATCCGCACGCCGAAGCCCCGCGACGGCGGCTGGTTGCGTATGCCCGAAGCGGTGGCGCTCGAACAACGCATCCTCAGCCGACTGCATCAGACCGCCGGGCGCGGCAATGTGCGAGTGACCGTCTGAGCATGCAGAAGGCGCCGAAACCGGTGAGCTATCTGCGCGCTTGGCTCACCAGTCAAGCCAACGTCACCACCTTGCTCGGCGGCGGCTTGGCGGCGGCGATCGCGTCGTTTCCCGCCGGAATGATCGGTGCGGCGGGCGCCTTGGTGGTGCTCGGCACGGTGCAGGTGTTGGCGGCGCTGGTGGTGCCGGATCTGCCGAGTTTCCGCAGCAAAGTGGACCGGCAAACGCGACGCGGGTCGATCGATGCGCGGCGCGCGCAGTTGCAGCACGAATTATTCGGTTTGCACGGCGGTTTGGAGCGCGTCTCCGGCATGGAGAAGTGGCAGAAATACCAGATCATCGTCGAGCGCGCGAACGTGCTGTATCGCATCGCCAGCGAAGCCAACAGCCAGTTGTCCTACGACGACGCCGAACGCGTCGATAAAGCCTCGGTCGATTACCTCGCGCTTTGGCTCGCGGAAGGGACGATCAAGGAGCGTCTGCGCAACGGCGAGGAAGCCACGCTCGACCAGCGCTTGCGTGAAGCCCGCAACGCCTTGGATAAAGTGGACGAAACCGATCAGCGCTACAAATTGCTGAAGATGGCCCACGACGACTACGCCGCCATCAAGCAGCGCCACGCCAAGCTCGCCGCGCGACGCATGTCGATCGAAGCGGCGCTGGTGTCGCTGCCCGATCAGGTCGAAGAGATTTATCAGATCGTCGTCGCCAGCCCGTATTCCAGTTCGCTCGGTTCCAAACTCGGCGAATCGCTCTCGCGCCTGCAGTTGGAAGAGGACATCGAATTGGAGCTGTCGCAGAACGATCTGGACAGCGACTACTTCAAGACCGGCGCGCAAGGCGCGCAGGCCCGCGCCGCGCGGCAAGCCGCACGCATCGCGAAATGAATCGTCAAGCACTCAGCATCCACAACACTCAGCAAGCCGTCCTTAGGAGACTTCCATGAATATATTCAGCCGACTGGCCAATCTCGTGCGCGGCTTCTTCTCGCTCTTCGTGACCGGGATGGAACAGCAGCATCCCGAGATCGCCTACGAAAACGCGATCAACACGATGATCGAGAAGTACAACAAGCTCAAGAACGCCACCGCCGGTTTGATCCGTCTGCGCGAAGACGCGGCCGATCGCCTGCAAAAAGCGCAGGCGCAGCAGAAAGAACTCAGCGCCATGCTGGAACAGGCGATGGCCACCGGCCAGGACGATCTGTCGGTCGAGCTGATCGAGCAAAAAGATACGGTGGACGCCGAAATCGCCTCGCTCGACGCCGAATTGGAAGCGGCCGAAAAAGATGTGGATACCGCGAAGACCGCGCTGACCGAAGTCAAAGCCGAGATCGCCAAGCTCAAGGCCGAAAAAGATCGGATGCTGGCGAAGATGCAGAGCGCGCAAGCGCGTGTGCGCATCCAGGATCAGCTCGAAGGTCTGTCGGTCGATGCCGAATTGCGGGCGCTGGAAAACGTGCGCACCGGCATCAAGGACACGATGGCGAAAGCCAAGCTCGGCGAAGAACTGCGCGAATCCGATCTCGATGTGCGTCTGAAAGCGCTGAAGGCCGGCAGCAGCAAGGCCACCGCGCGCGCCAAGCTCGAAGCGTTGAAGAAAGAACGTGCCGGGCAAGCCGCGGGCGACCGCACGATCTGATCCGTCCATCCGCATCCGCGTCGAATCGGCGCGGACGCGCGAGCACGCTCGTCGAGGCCGGTTTCAGGTTGCTCCAAGGTTGTTCCAAGGTTATTTCGCCAGGGAATCCGTATGCGCGTGCTCGTCTGGTCTTCCGTCGCCGCAGTCGTCGCCGCGTTCGCCGGCGCTTCGGCCTTCGCAGCGGAGCCGAGTCCGGCGCCCGGCGACTACATCACCGAAGGCGGTTGGGGGCGGTTGACCGTCTCTGCGCCGAAA
>JADZBF010000109.1 GCA_020852215.1 Lysobacter sp.
CCGGACGAGTAATGCACGTCCATGCCGGCGGTGTAGTTCGCGGCGTTGCCGATCGACTGACCGTCCTGCGGCGGATTGGCCATGTAACGCAGCGCGCCGGTGGCCTTGAAGATATCCGCGCCGACCAGGAAGTCGTTGGTGCCGCGCATGTAGTACTCGGCCGCTTCGCCGGCGATGTCCGAATACGCTTCGTTGATGCCGCCGGACTGACCCGAGTACGTCAGGTTCGAGTTCTGCGAGGTGAAGCCGTGCGAGACTTCGTGCGAAGCCACGTCGAGGCTCACCAGCGGATAGAACGTGGTGCCGCCGTCGCCGAAGGTCATCGCCGAACCGTCCCAGAACGCGTTCTGGTAGTTGGTCGAGTAATGCACGCGCATCGTCAACTGGAACGTCAGCGGCGGCTTGCCGATGTAGGCGTTGTACATGTTGTAGATGACGCCGCCGAAGAAATGCGCGTCGTTCAGCGGCGAGTACGCGCCGTTGATGGTCTTCACCGTGTTGCGCGGGCAGGTGTACGAGAACGCTGTGGTGCCCGACGTGCCGCCGTTGAGGTTCACGGTCTTCACGTTGGCGTTGTTCATCGTGCACGTGGTGCCCGACTGGGTGACGTCCATCTTGCCGAAGTTGGTGCCGTACTCGTACTGGCCGGTCTTGGTATTGCCGCCGGGGCCGGTGCCGACCAACGCATGCTGCAGGTTGTCCCATTGCTTCAGCACGACGCCGCTGTCCGCGTCGACCACGACAGTGGGCATCGTCGGCGCACCGCCGGCCAGCGTGTCGGCGAAATAGCTGACGACATAGGCGCGATGCGCGCGGCCGTCGTCGCCGACGAAGACCATCAGATTGGCTTTTTCGTTCGCGGTGCGCATGAAACCGATGTCGGTGCCCAGACCGGCCGACTTCGCGATGCGCAGCGCGCGCGTCTGATTCAAACGCACGGCGCGGTTCGGGATCTCGGATGCCAAACCGGCGACCTTCTGACCGAACAGCGTGCTGACGTTGCCGGATGCGTCTTCGTTGACGACCACATGCTCGCCGAAGATCGGCAAGCCGCGGAAGGTCTGCACGTAGCGATGGTTGAGCACGCCCAGGCTGTCCTTGCGCGCCAACAGCACCAAACGCGAATCCGCGTCCAGACCGAGCGCGCGCTCGTGACGAGCATGCACCTTGTCGGCGGTGCCGGCTTTGGCGATGGCGGTGTTCGCGCGGGCGATCCCGGCGACATCGGCGAGGTTGAGATCGGTCCGTTGGGCGGCGGAAGCCGCGGTAGCGACCAGCGCGAGCGCCGTGGCGACGGCCAGCGCATTCAATTGACGATATTGTTTCACTGCTTGTTTCTCCCTGAAAGCGATTGCGTGAAGTAAGCGACCGCGAATGCGGCGCCCTTGATCGCTCATCGAGACTTCGAGCCATCCAGGCTTGAGCAGCCGACAACGGTCTCGGTCCGTGAGCGAAGCCGCGCAGCACCCCTGTGCGTCGGCGTCGCACAGCTCACCAAAACACGCGCGTGTCGTCAATCGCAATCCGCGCATCCGAATGGATGCGGCGCGCATGCAGTATCGCTATTCGAAGTTTTTTTCGATTCCCTTGACATCGATCACACTCGCGCAGCGCGCGCATCACACTTGCATGCGCGATGCAAACGAGCGGGCATCGCGTCTGTTGCGATACAACACCCTCTCTGCGCGAAAGCGACACCGTCGAGAGGCGCGACGCGCAGTCTCTCGTCAACCGCATATTGCGAAGCGTGCGGTACGCCCGACGTCGCGGGCGCGCTGTCAAAACATGCCGGTTTCGAGCCGCGCGACCTCGGACATCATGTCGCGCGTCCACGGCGGGTCGAACACCAGTTCGACGTCCACCTCGCCCACGGTCGGGATCAGTTCGAGCTTGCCGCGCACGTCCTCGACCAGGGTCTCGCCCATGCCGCAGGCCGGTGCGGTGAGCGTCATCCGAATCTCGACGCTGCGGCGACCGACCTCGTCGGATTGCACATCGGCGCCGTACACCAAGCCAAGATCGACGATGTTGATCGGTATTTCCGGATCGAAACAGGTCCGCAACTGCTTCCAGACCAGGGTTTCGACATCCTCGTCGCTGGCGCCTTCGGGCAATTCGATCGGCGCCGGGGGTTCTTTACCGATGGCGTCCGCATCCTTGCCGGCGATCCGCATCAGATTGCCTTCGACGAAGACCGTCCAACTGCCGCCGAGCGCCTGGGTGATGTAACCCACGGTGCCCGCAGGCAATGTCACCGCCTCGCCCTGGGGCACCAGGACGGCGTCGCAATCGCGTTCGAAACGCACGGGTTCGCTGCTACGGGAGTACACGAGTAAGGGGCGCGATGCGGGATCGCGGCAAGATCGGTCGAGGAGGGACCGACATTGTACCGGAGCGGTTTACTGCCATGTCCGTAGGTTATAAAGGCGGGATTCGCCGAACCGGCGATCCAGGATCGGGGGAGGTCCGGGATCGCGTCTCCCGACTCCTCATGGAGAGTGTTTGCATGACCCGACTTACGCATACGTTGGCGCATTCGGCCGCGCGCCCGGCACGGCCCCTGCGCCGCGCCCGCCTGTCGTTGGCCCTCGCGATCGCATCCGCGACCGCCCTGCCCGTCCTGGCCCAGGAACCACCGGCCCCGGACGGCGCCGCCGAACTGGACCGGATCACCGTCACCGCGCAGAAGCGCGAACAGCAGATCGAGGACGTGCCGATCTCGATCAACGCCTATTCCGGCGATTTCCTGCGGGCGCAGGGCATTCAGGATTACGGCGACCTGGGTTCGCTGGTGCCGGGCCTGGAAGTGCAGACGCAGAGCGTGAGCAACCCCAGCATTTCGATCCGCGGCATCACCGCCGATCTGGACGACCCAACCCAGGAGCCGCGTATTTCCGTGTTCCAGGACGGCGTGTCGATCAGCCGCGCGCGCGGCGCGTCGGTCGAAATGTTCGACCTGGAGCGCGTGGAAGTGCTGCGCGGCCCGCAGGGCACCTTGTTCGGCCGCGCCGCCGAAACCGGCGCGATCCATCTGATCCAGAACAAAGCCCGAAGTGGCCGTTCCGCCGGCTTCGAGCTGGGCCTGGGCAGCGACGATCAGCGCCGCTTCACCGGCTTCTACAACACCGACCTCAGCGACAACGTGCAGGGC
>JADZBF010000110.1 GCA_020852215.1 Lysobacter sp.
GCAGTTCGGCGTACAGCGTGCGGCCGAAATCGTCGTCCAGATTGATCGCGGCCGCCGACAGTTCCGGCCACGCGAACAGCTTCGCCTTCGCTTCGCCGTACGCCTCCATCGTGCCGTGATAGTCGAGATGATCGCGGGTCAAATTGGTGAAGACCGCGACCTCGAAGCGCACGCCGTCCACGCGCCCCTGCTCGAGCGCGTGCGAACTGACTTCCATCGCCACCGCATCGGCGCCTTCCTCGCGCAAACGCGCGAGTTCGCGATGCAATTGCAGCACCAGCGGCGTGGTGAACCCGGTCGGCACCGCCTGCCCATACAAACCGACGCCGAGCGTGCCGACAGTGCCAGCGCAACGGCCGCGCAGCGTCCACGCCTGCGCCAACAATTGCACGGTCGAGGTCTTGCCGTTGGTGCCGGTGACGCCGACGACCGTCATCGCGCGCGCGACGTCGCCGTAGAAACGATTCGCCATCTCGCCGAGGCGGGCACGCAGATTCGGCACTTCGATCAACGGTACCGGCAACGAATCCGGCAGCGCGATCCCGGCCGGCAGCGGCGCTTCGAACAACACGACCGATGCTCCGGCACTCACCGCCTGTGCGACGAAATTCATGCCGTGCGTGCTGGACGGCCCATTCGCGACCGGCGCGATTGCCACGAAGGCGTCGCCCGGGCGCACCATGCGGCTGTCCTGCACAAGACCCGAGATTTCCAGCGTCTCCGGCACGCCGACAACGTCCGGCAGCAAATCGGCTAGACGCATTCGGCGCATCGTCGTTTCGCTCAGCGCCCCACTCATCGTGCGCCTCCGGCATCGATGGCCTGCGGCAGCGCATCGTCGTCGGCAACGGCCGGCGACGCAGGCGCGGCGCGAGCGACGACAGGCGGCGGAACGGCTGCCGGCATCTGCGCGACGTTCGTTTGCACAACGTTCGGTTGAGCAAGATTCGCGAGCGGGCGGGTACGGTCGACGCCGCGCTGCGCGACCAACCACGAGTCGATATCGTCCGGCGGCACGTCCATCAAGCGCAGCGCGCCTTCCATCACGTTCTTGAACACGGGCGCGGACACCAGGCCGCCGGTGTACGCGAGCGAAGGATCGGGATCTTTCAGCACCACCACCATCGAGAAACGCGGATTGTCCACCGGCACCAAACCGGCGAAGAACGCGTTGTAGCGGCGCGAATACGTGCCGTTGTACGAAATGCGCGCGGTGCCGGTCTTGCCGGCGACGTGATAACCCAGGATCGCCGCCTGCGTGGCGGTGCCGCCGGGTTCGGTCACAGTTTGCATCATCTTCATGACATCGCCGGCGATGCGCGGCGCGAGCACATCCTCGGCTTCGGCGATATCGCCTTTCACGAACGTCGGCCGCAGCGCTTTGCCGCCATTGCCCATCGCGGCGTAAGCGCGCGCGATCTGCAGCGGCGTGGCATTCATGCCATAGCCGTAGGCCATCGTTTGTTTGGTGGTGCCGCTCCAGAATTGCGGTTTCGGCAAACTGCCCGGGCTTTCGCCGGGGAAACCGCTGTTCGTGCTGCGACCGTAACCCATGCGCGCCAGAAAATCGTAGAACTGCTGGCTGGACATGCGATGTACGATCTTCGCCGAACCGATGTTCGAGCTTTTGCGGATCACGCCGGTCGTATCGAGCACGCCGTAATTGTGCGTGTCGGTGGTTTTCCAACGGCCGTTGGGAATCCAACCCGGATTGGTATCGAACATCGTGTGCGGCGTGATGACGCCCGCTTCCAGCGCGGCGGCGACGGTCATCGGCTTCATCGTCGAGCCCGGCTCGATCACGTCGGTGACGGCGCGATTGCGGTGCGCGTCGCGATTGCCCAACGTCACCGCATTGGGGTTGAACGACGGCAGGTTCGCCATCGCCAGCACTTCGCCGGTCGCCACATCCAGCACCACCACCGAACCGCTGGTCGCGCGTGTTTGGGCCAATGCGGCTTTCAGTTCGCGATACGCGAGGTACTGAATGCGACGATCGATGGTGAGCGTGACGTTCTTGCCCGGTTCGGCGGCGCGGATCAGACCGACTTCTTCGACGATGCGGCCGTTGCGATCGCGAATCACGCGCTTGAGGCCGGGTTTTCCGCGCAGCCATTCGTCCAACGCCAATTCGAGGCCTTCTTGGCCGGCGTCGTCGATATTGGTGAAGCCCAGCACATGCGCGATGGCTTCGCCTTGCGGGTAGAACCGCCGATATTCGCGCTGCGACGCCACGCCGGGAATGCCCAACGCGAGAATGCGCCGCGCTTCGTTCGGGTTGATGCGCCGCTTGAGATAAACGAATTCCTTGTCCGCGCGCTGCGTGAGCTTGCGCGACAAGGTGTCGGTATCGGTCCCCAGCGCTGCCGCCAAGCGCGGCAAATTTGCCGGCTTTTTCAGCACTTCCTGCGGATTGGCCCAGACCGATTCCACCGGCGTGGAGACGGCCAGGGGCTCGCCGTTGCGGTCGGTGATCATGCCGCGCGAAGTCGGGATCGCGATCTCGCGCAAGAAGCGTTCTTCGCCTTGCTTCTGATAGAACTCGCTGCGCACCAGTTGCACGTCGACGGCGCGCCCGATCAACGCGACCGCGCACAGCGCCAGCCCGCCGGAGACCAGCATCAGCCGTCCGCGCAAGTCGAATTGCGCGCGGCCGCGACCGCCGTGACCGCGGGCGTCGCCGCCGCGCAAGCGCTCGCGAAGCCGCTCCACCCAGCCGCGCGCATCGCCGCCGCGTTCCTGAGATTGCCGACGTCCGCTCATGGCTGCACCACCGCGGTATCGGCCGGTTCCGGCGTCTTCATGCCCAAACGTTCGCGCGCGATCTTGTCGATGCGATTGCTTTCCGCGAACGTCGCCTGCTCCAGTTGCAAACGGCTGAATTCGATATTCAACTCGTCGCGCGCTTTCTCCAAGCGCGTCAACGCGAAGAATTGCTCGCGATGGCGATGGCGCGCGTGGACGACGCCGATCGCCGAGACCAGATTCATCAACACCAGCACGACCAGCAGCACGCGCGCGCTCATGCGGCCTCCGCCAGTTTCTCGGCCACGCGCAATACCGCGCTGCGCGCGCGAGGATTGGCGGACAGTTCAGCGGCATCGGCTTTCTGCGCATCGCCGATCGCGCGCAGCGTCGGCACGAAGGTCGCGATCTCCGGCATCCGGCGATTCGCGGGCGGCGCCTTGGCGCGACCGGCGACGAAACGCTTGACGATCCGATCTTCGAGCGAGTGGAAGCTGATCACGACCAGACGCCCGCCGGGTTTGAGCGCGGCGTAGGCGGCGTCGAGACCGCGTTCGAGATCGTCGAGTTCGCGATTGACGAAGATGCGGATCGCCTGAAAGCTGCGCGTGGCCGGATGGCTCTTGTCTTTGCCGCGCGGCACCGCCGAGGCGATCAGTACGGCCAATTGCGCGGTCCGCAGAAACGGCTCGCCCACGCGGCGCGCGACGATGGCGCGCGCGATGCGGCGGCTGTGCTTCTCTTCGCCGTAGGTCCACAGCACGTCGGCGATCTCGCGCTCGTCGGCGCGCGCCAACCACTGCGCCGCGCTTTCGCCGCGCTCCGGATCCATGCGCATGTCCAGTGGGCCGTCTTTGGCGAAACTGAAACCGCGCTCGGCCACGTCCAACTGCGGCGAGGACACGCCCAGATCGAACAACACGCCGTCCAGCCCTTCCCGCACCACCGACCAATCGGCGAGATCGGCGAAACTGCCGCGCCGGATCGCGACGCGCGCGTCCGCGCCGAACTCGCGTTCGGCGGCGCTGATCGCTTCGGGATCCTTGTCCATCAACAGCAACCGACCTCCGGCATTCAACTGGCCGAGCACGCCGCGCGCATGGCCGCCGCGCCCGAACGTGCCATCCAAATACGTGCCGTCCTGGCGAATCCGAAGCCCTTCCATGACCTGCGCGTACATCACGGGCAGATGCGACACGACCACGCTCGACGCCGGAAGGTGGGCGGGCGTCACTCCCGCGCCACCCGCGATCACAACTGCAAATCGAGCAGCGCTTCGCCCAGGTCCGCGTCGCTCAGCGTCGTGCGGATCTGCGCGTGGTGCGCCTGCTCGCTCCACAATTCGAACTTGTCGCCCATGCCCAGCAGCACCGCTTTTTTCTCGATGCCGACCGCGTTGCGATGACTGGCGGGAATGCCGATGCGACCGCTGCCGTCAGGTTCGACGAACATCGCCGCACCGACCAACTTCAACTGCAAACTGCGGCTGACGCTCTTGGTGCGCGGCAGGGCGTTGACCTGGTCGCGGACCTTCTCCCACACCGGCTGCGGGTAGAGATAGAGTGAGCCGGCCTCGAACGGGTTGTAGGTCACGACCAGGCGGTTCTCGCAGGCGGCCGCGATCGACTCCCGGTAGCTGGTCGGAATCGCCAGCCGGCCTTTATCGTCGATTGTGATGGCGGTCTCACCTTGGAACACGTTGCGGCCTGGGTCGAGGCCCGTCTGCGGCGGGCTTGAGGGGGACTGGAAAACCACTAATTACCAAGTTTTCCCACAGGTCGCCACATTAGGAGTGGCCCACAGGGTTGTCAACAACTTTCTATGGCCAATTTCGCTAGGCAGGTCAATGACTTGCGCAACTGTTCAGAGAATAGTTCAAGGTTTATCCACAAGCCTCTGTTTCGTCTCAAATTTTGAGATTTAGGGTGCTTTTGGAGCCTCCGCCCAAGATCGAAATGAACGGCTCAAGGCTCGGTCGCCGGACGCCTTCCTTGCGATGGCCCGACGCAGGACGCCCCACACTTCCCCACGGCCTCCCGATCTCATCGATTTCTGAGATAAAGGTCGGACGACCGCCCTCCCAGCCCTCACACCGGCGCACGGACAGGCCCGGAACGCCTCTTCGATCGCCCAATCGCCGTTTTTCGAGCGCAATGGGAGTCCGCGGCGGAAACCATCGCCGATTCGGAGGTGCGACTTGGATTCCGCCCTGTGCGCTAGGTGCAACTCGCGCAAAACGCAGCACATCCAATCTCCCGACCGAAGCGCCCCTGAGTCAGGGGGCGGCTCGCGCAACGCGCGAGCGGGGGTATGGAAGCGTGCCGTGGGGCCCAAGGTTCGCGCAGCGAACTTTGGGTGCTTTCTCGGCCACGCCGAGAAAGAACGGAGCGAGGCACGGTGGCGGACGCTGAAGCCCAGGATTCGCCCAACCAACGCTTTGGCTTCTATCCTGAAAAAACCCAGACGCAACGCAATGCATTCAATCTCCCCGACCGAGCGCCCCCTGAGTCAGGGGGCGGCTCGCGCAACGCGCGAGCGGGGGTATGGAAGCGTGCCGTGGGGCCCAAGGTTCGCGCAGCGAACTTTGGGGGCTTTCTCGGCCACGCC
>JADZBF010000111.1 GCA_020852215.1 Lysobacter sp.
CCGAAGCGCGCTCCGACGAAGAATCCATCACCAACGTGCAAACCGCGGGCGTCGACGAAGGCGGCATCGTCAAGCGTCAAGGCGATTTTCTGATCGTATTGCGGCGCGGCCGTCTGTTCACGCTGCGCATCGGCGGCGACGATCTGCGCCCGGTGTCGTCGCTCGATGCCTACGGCCCGGGCATCGATCCCAACGGCGCGTGGTACGACGAAATGCTGGTGTCCAACAAGACCGTCGTGGTGATCGGCTACAGCTACCAGCGCGGCGGCACCGAAGTCGGGTTGTTCGACCTCGACGGCAATGGCGGCTTGAACTATCGCGCGACCTATCACCTGCGCAGCAACGACTATTACTCCTCGCGCAATTACGCCAGCCGCATGATCGGCGACAAGCTGGTGTTCTATTCGCCGATGTTCGTGAATCTGTATTCGGACGCGGCTTACGACGACATGCTGCCGGCCGTGCGTCGCTGGCGGCAGGATGCGAAGCCCGGCGACTTCAAGCGCATTCTTCCCGCCGACCGCATTTATCGTGGGCGCGAGGAATTGGATATCGATCGAGGCATCGCTTTTCATACCGTGACCATTTGCGATCTGGCCGGCGCCGAAATGGGCTGCGAAGCGACGGCGGTGATGGGATATCCCGGGCAGGTGTTCTACGTGTCGGAAGATTCGGCGTTCGTGTGGACCGTGCCGTGGAACGGAAGCGGAGATGCGCCGAAGCAGGCGCAGGTCTTCCGCATCCCGCTCGACGGCGGGGCGCCGACGGCGTTGATGGCGAAGGGCGCGCCGATCGACCAGATGTCGTTCCTGCAAAAAGACGGCTACCTCAACGTCATGCTCAGCTCGGGCGGCATGGGCCAGTGGATGTGGCAAGGCGAGGCGACGCCGGGCGATTTCGCGTTGATGCGCGTGCCGCTGTCGATGTTCGGCGACGGTCGCGATACGGTCGAGTCGGATCGCTACCGCCCGCTGCGCGAACCGGGTCTAGGCGAATATGGTTTGCAGAACCGCTACATCGGCGATTGGCTGATTCTCGGCGCCTCGCGCAACTGGATGGAAAAAACCGCGCCGAAACACGCGTTCGCGATTCGCTATGCCGACGGCGATTTCGTCGAGGTGCCGGTCGGTCATCCGGTCGATCGCGTCGATGCGTTGGGCAGCGACGGTATCGCGATCGGCGAAGCCGACGGTGCGCTGCATTTCACCAGCCTGTCGCTCGGCGCCAAGCCCGAAGTCGCCGATCGATTCTCGCTGCGCGACGCGCGTCAAGGCGATCAACGCACGCATGGCTTTTTCTATCGCGCCACCGGGACGCGCGAAGGTTTCGTCGGCTTGCCGATTCTCGGCGGCGCGACGAACGATGGCCAGAAAGCGTCGGTGCTGTTCTTGCGCAATCAAAACCTGCGCTTGCAGGATGTAGGCACGTTGGACGCGATGCGCAAAACACTCGGCGATGATGGCTGCAAGGCCAGTTGCGTCGATTGGTACGGCGACGCGCGCCCGATCTTCATAGGCGAACGCGTGTTCGCGCTGCTGGGCTACGAATTGGTCGAAGGCCGTTTCGATGGCCGGCGGATCCAGGAGCGTCGTCGCGTGGACTTCGCGCCTGCGGTGGCGATCGCGCGGTGAACGCCACGTGCGGCGGTTCTGCACATGCGTAGCATGAAGCGCGGCAGCCTGTCTCGAAAAGCAGGCGTCCATAATGCATGAACTCAATGCGTTTTTTGGATCGATTTTCGGTATTCGATTGAATTATGAAAAAGGCCGGCTTTTCCGGCCTTTTTCTTTGCTGCGGGTGTCCATAACGGGGCATTTTCTGCGAATGTATTCAGTGCGCATGCTGTTTCCCGCGTTTGGCTTGCGCTCATCCAGGGATGTCTGTGATTTCCGGCTCTCCACGGCCGGGCGGAAACGAACGGCCGACGCGGCCGGAATGTTTCGCGGAAGGATCCCCTGCGTTAACCACTGCATTCACAAGGAGTGAATCATCATGTCTCACGATCGTCTTGCCCGCGGCGGACCGAGAAACGTTCTCCACGCATTTTGCGTTCTGGTCGTGTCCTGCGGTCTGTCCGCTTGCGATCCGCCGTGGTCGGCGGCGAGAGCGGAGAAGGCTAAAGCGCCCGCTGCTTCCGCAGAATCGGAATTTTCTCCGCCATCACCCGCCCGCGCGCCTGCGACATCGTTCAATGCGGCTGCCAAAGAAGAGCCACCTGTCGTCGACGAGAACCCGCCGATGCCGACGGATATCGAGTTGACGCCTCTGGAATCGGCCGGATATCCCGAGGGCAATGCCGAACTCGCTATCCGCTACGAAAACGCCGAGACGCTCGGCGATACGGTGGTATTCGCGATCGACAAAAAGGAATACCGTTTGAAGCGCGACGCGAAGGACCCGAAACGCTTCGCTTCGCTGATCGATTTCGATTTCGATCGGTTCGTCGAAGAGCAAAGAGCGCGCAAAGAGCTGATCGCCGAATCGAAGCAGAAAACGACGCCGCTGTTCGACGGGCGCGAGTTGCTGAAAGAGACCGATTTCGGATTCATCGCTCCCGAAGTCGTCGATGAAGCGCGCGCCAGAATGGCGCCGATTTCGATTCGCGCTATCGATATTCAGGTGCCGCCGTTGCCCGGAATGACGCCGGACAAGACCCTGATGATCACCGATCTTTCGGTCGTGCAGGATCCGACGCGCACCTTCGATCTCTGCGGCCACGTGGGCGACCCGGACGGCGCGTGGACATTCAAGACCCTGATGACCGAAATGGCGAACGAGTCGTCGACAGGTGTGAATCCGGCCGATTTCGTCGAGGATTGGCTGTTGTCCTGGGACGTGACGCATACGATCAATACCTTCCAGGTGCCTGCGCGCAGCCGAATCCGTACGTTGGTGCTCGATCCTTGGCCGCGCGATGCGAACGGTAAACTCGATCTCAATCAGTCGCCGATGCGCTTGCTCGGCATCGTCAATCGCGTCGATTTGCGCAGTACCCTCATGGGATCTTCGCCCTACGGCGGCGCGCACGGAATACCGACCAACGCTGGCGAAGGCCGCTTCGTGTTCGGCGTCGTGAACCGCAACAACAACGGCGGCTGCTCGAAGATGGACTTCACGGTGATCCTGGAATACGGCGTTCCTATCCAGCAATGCAGCCTGATTCGAAACTACGCGAACGAATGGATCGGCCTGAGCAATCTGGCGCTGGGCAGCCCCGCTTACAACGCCGCGCTGCAGTCGATCACCGATCAGTTCACCTTGGCGGGCGCCGACAGCACGAAGCCCAACGGCAGCGCGATCAATCAAATCCGTACCAACGAAGTCGCATTGACCGGATACGGAATACCGATCGATATCGATCCGATTCCCGAGCAGCCAGGGCGGGCGGCGATCCCGCAGAGCGGCCGTTGGGAGTTGAGAGAGTTTCATCTTCTGGACGATGGCATGCTGCATATCGTTTCGACGAAAAATACGCCGCATGACAGTCGGAACAACACGCCTCTGCTGGCGAGTTTCATCAACAGCGGCGTGACCGTGGTGCCCACGACGTATCTGGGACAGTCGTTTCTGACCGGATCGACCATCAACTTCTCCATCGCCGACTCCGCGGTGTGGAAAGCCCCTGGCGTCGATAACCAGAAGCGGCATCGCTTCTCGCTCAATACCTGCAGCGCCTGCCACGGCGGAGAAACGCGCGACAACGGCCATCCCGCGCCTCCGGCGTCGGATTCGAGACTGGACACCAAATTCGTGCATATCAACGTGCGCCATTTCAACGTGCAGAGCGAGTTGTCGAAGTTCCTGACCGGCAGGGGAACATTGGCGGTACCGACTTCCTTCCAGAAGGAAGATCCGATCTTCTCGACGCCGACGCGCTCCTTCGGCGACCTACATCGTCGTCGCAACGATTTGGCGGGGTTGTCCGTGCAGAGCTGTACTGCGACGGCAATATTGGAAGAAGCGATGTTTCGGCCGATACGAGAGGTTCACTGATCCGAACGCTCGACCGCGATACAAACGACGAAGGGCCGGCGATGCCGGCCCTTCTCGTTTGCGCTGATGAATCCGCGAGATGAATCAGCGATGCGTCCGTCAGCGTTTTTCGTCTTCGCAGTCGTCGTCGCCGAACAAACCGCCGAGCATGCCTTTCTTCTCGCATTTGGGTTTCGGCGGCGGCGCGGGGCGATTGCGCGCTTCGGCGGCGGCCAGCGCCAAGCGTTTCTTCTCGCGCGCCTCGGCGAATTTCGCGCGAATTTGCGGCATCGCCGCCAACGCCGCGCGCTCGCCTTCCAGAATCGCGGTACCGCGCTGCTCGAAATCCGCCGCGCCGATGTCGTTGACGCTGGGGCGGATAATCACGTCGGCGCGCGTCATTTCCTGCTCGCCGAGTTTCTGGCCCATGATCATGATCGATTGATTCACCACGCCGAGCAGACTGTCCGGCGTGCGGCCGGCGGCCTTGCTTGAGATGTCCACGGCGATCACGAACTCCGCGCCAAGTTGGCGCGCGGCGTCCACCGGCACGGGGCTGACCACGCCGCCGTCGATGTAATGGAATTGACCGATCTTCACCGGCTCGAACACGCCGGGAATGCTGCACGAGGCGCGCACCGCCTGGCCGGTGTTGCCGCGCGTGAACACGATGCGTTTGCCGTCCTGCAGCGTGGTGGCGACCGCGGCGAAGGGCAGCTTCATCTTGTCGATCGTCCGGCCGCCGACCATGGTGTTGACGTAGTCCTGCAGCTTCTGGCCTTTGACCAACCCGCCGCCGAACAGGCCCACATCGCGGATGCTGGCTTCGTCCAGCGCCACGGCGTTCTTCTGCATTTGGAACACGTCCATGCCGCTGGCGTACAGCGCGCCGACCACGCTGCCGGCGCTGGTGCCGGACACCACTTCCGGCTTGAAGCCGTTGGCTTCCAGCATCTTGATCACGCCGATATGCGCGAAGCCTTTCGCGGCCCCACCGCCCAGCGCCAAGCCGATCTTGATCTTCACCGGCTTCGGCGGCGTCGGTTTGACCGTCGGTGCGGGCGGGGTGGGTTTGGTCGGCAGGCCGCAACCGGCGGCGAACAGCGCCAGGGCGAAACCCAGGGCGAGCGAGCGGGACGAGATCATGAGGGCGAGTCGGGAGAGAGCGGTCGGATCGATGCGCCTATGATCGCAGCAAGCCGGGCGTCTGAATACGCCGTCGCACGAGGCTACGGACGCGATACTCCAAGTGCCGAATCCGCGGACGGGCGTCAGTGGCCGCGGCGTTCTCGAAGCAGTCGCAACGCGGTGCCGATATCGAAGCGGTGAATCGCCTCGTCGTTGCGGAAGTACAGCGATTGTCCGCGGCCGACGCAGTGGTGCCCGGGCAAACGGCGCCCGCGTTCGTCTTCCAAGGCGAAGTCCGCAAGCGTCTCGCAGCGGCCGTCGTCTTTCAGCGCGATCAAGCGAATGCGGTCGTAATCGCCGTAGCCGCCGCCGAACAGGGCATAGCCCGCGCCGACCGCGAAACC
>JADZBF010000112.1 GCA_020852215.1 Lysobacter sp.
CCCGCGCGCGGGCGAACCGCCGCGCACGGTCTTCATGTTCTCGGGGCAGGGCTCGCAGTACTACGGAATGGGCCGTGAGCTGTATGCGGCCGATCCGGCGTTCCGCGATGCGTTCGACGATTGCAACCGCATTTACCGCGATGCGACCGGACGCGACATGATCGCCGAGTTGTACGGCGACGCGAACAAGTGGCGGGATATGACCGATATTCTGCTGTCGAATCCGGCGCTCTACAGCATCGGCTACAGCATGAACGCGGCGATGCTCAATGCCGGCATTCGCGCGGATGCGGTGCTCGGCTACAGCTTGGGCGAGTACGTCGCCGCTGCGGTCTCCGGCGCGATCGCGCATGAAGATGCGCTGCGCTTGACCATCCGTCTCGGCGAATTGATGCAGTCGCAATCCGTCTCCGGCGGCATGCTCAGCGTCCTCGCGCCGCTGTCGCACTTCGACGAACGCCCGGATCTGTACCGCGGCACTGTGATCGGCAGCATCAACTTCGACAAGAATTTCGTGATCAGCGGCGACAACGAAGCGCTCGAGGAGGCGACGCGGAAGCTGACGGCCGATTCGGTGATCTCGGCGCGCTTGCCGGTGCTGTATCCGTTCCATTCGCCGCTGATGGCGCCGTTGGAGCCGGGGTTTCTTGCGGCGTTCGACGGTGTCGAGATCGGCGCTCCCGCGATCGCGCAATACTCGCCCGCGAGCAGCGGACGTGTATCGCGACCGGATGCGAACCACTTCTGGCGCGTGACGCGCGATCCGGTCAACTTCCGCGATGCGGTGGAGGCGATCGTGCGCGAAGGCGAATGCCGGTTCGTCGATCTCAGCCCGACCGGAACGCTGTCGGGATTTCTGAAATACGGTTACGGGGCGCGGCTGAAGCATATCGCGGTCATGAACCAGTTCGGGCGCAACGTCGAGACCTTGAGTGCGGCGGTGGCGCAATTGCGGCACTGATATCGATAGGAAGCATTGAACGTACGGCGCAGCTCGGAGACGGCTGCGATTTTGGAGCAGAGGAATTCCTGATGTCGAACGGAAATCAAGGCAACACGATGAGCGCGGTGGGCAACGACCACCCGGCCGGGCTCGATCGGAATGCGGAGACGCAGCGGGCGCAGCAACGCGCATTTTGGCGCGACACGCTCGCAGGCGCTCCTGCATCGATCGAATTGCCGGGCGACTATACGAGGCCATCGCAACAGAATTTCGTTTCGGAATCGATCGATCTACGTATCGATGCCGAACTGCGCGCACGTTTGGAGCGCGTCGCGAGCGATTGCGATGCAGATATGCATGCGATCCTGCTCGCGGCCTGGGCGGTTGTGCTCGGTCGTTTGTCCAGCCTGCAAGACGTGGTGATCGGCAGTCCGCTGGGGGCTCACGGCTCTCCGATGGCATCGTCGGAGCCGTTGCCCTTGCGCATCGATCTGAGCGGCGATCCGGATGCAGTTCAACTTGTTCGGCAAGTGCATGCGCTGAGCCAGCGCGCATCGATGCACGGCGGGATCGGATTGGCGCATATCGTCGATGCGGCCATGCCGGAACCGAGCCCGCGACATGCGCCGCTGTTCCAAACGGTATTGACATGGCGTGACGACCGACCGGCGGTCGGTCAGCCCTTGTCGTCGCTCACTCTGCCCAACGGCCGTGTTCAGTTCGATATAAGTCTCGATATCGGCGACCGTACGGACGCGGAAGGCAAAATCGAAATCGCAGGCGCGCTCGCGTACGCGTCGGCGATCTTCGAGCGCGAAAGCGCTGAACGCATCGCCGGCTATTGGCTCTTGCTGTTACGAGGCATGGCCATGGTCGATGGTCGCCCGGTCGCTTCGCTGCCGATTCTCGACGATCGCGAGCGTCGACGCGTCCTCGACGACTGGAACGATACGGCCCGGGACTATCCGCGCGATGGCCGCGTTCATGCGGTTTTCGAGATACAGGCCGAGCGCACGCCGAACGCCACGGCGTTGATCGGCGAGGGCATCACGCTGGATTACGCGGAACTCAATCGCCGCGCGAACCGTATCGCGCATCGCTTGATCGCGGCCGGCGTACGACCCGACGATCGCGTTGCGATCTGCATGGAACGCAGCTTCGAGATGGTCATTGGTTTTCTGGCGATCCTCAAAGCCGGCGCCGGTTACGTGCCGATCGATCCGACGTATCCGCGCGAGCGTCGCGCCTATTTGCTGGCGGATAGCGCGCCGGCCGCGATCTTGACCAGCGAGGCGCTGCGCGATGCGGATTGGCTGGTCGAAACCGGAGCGCCGATGCTCGTCGACGATGTCGATACGGCCGAGGGGCGCGACGACAATCCGCAGGTCGCCGGGTTGACCGGGCGTTCGTTGGCTTACGTCATCTACACCTCGGGTTCGACCGGCGAACCGAAAGGCGTTCTGGTCGAACACCGCAATATCCTGCGTCTGACGATCAACAACACATTCGCTCCCTTGGGCGCGGACGATTGCATCGCGCATCTGGCCAATCCGGCGTTCGCTGCCTCGACCTGGGAACTTTGGGGCGCGCTGCTCTGCGGGGCGCGCGTCTCCGTCATCCCGCCGGATGTCGTGTTCGATTCCGCCCAGCTCAATCGGGCGATGATCGAGACCGGCGTTACCGCGATTTTCATGACGGTGGGTCTGTTCAACGAATATCTGGACGCGCTGGCGCCATCGTTCTCGCGCATGAAATACGTACTCGTCGGCGGCGATGCGCTCGATCCGCGCAAAGTCGCGCAGGCGTTGGCCACGGAGCTGCGCCCCGAGCGTTTGTTCAACGCCTACGGCCCGACCGAGACCACGACGTTCGCGGTGACGCACCACATCGAGCGTATGGCCGATGGCGCGCGTTCGATTCCGATCGGCCGGCCCATCGCCAATACCACTGTCTATATCCTCGACGCGCGTCTGCAGCCGGTGCCGGTCGGCGCGAGCGGGGAGTTGTATATCGGCGGCGACGGCGTGGCCCGCGGCTATCTCAATCGCCCCGAATTGACCGCCGAGCGCTTCTTGCGCGACCCCTTCGCCGAGGAAGCGGATGCGCGGATGTACAAGACCGGCGACCTTTGTCGCTGGCTGCCCGACGGCACGCTCGATTTTTTGGGCCGCAACGATTTTCAAGTCAAGATTCGCGGCTTCCGCATCGAATTGGGCGAGATCGAGGCGCGGCTCGCCGTTTGCGAGGGCGTACGCGAGGCGGTCGTGCTGGCGCGGAGCGATACGCCCGGCGAAAAGCAATTGGTCGCTTATTACCAGAGCGAAACCGTGTTGCCCGTGGAATCGCTGCGCGAGGCGCTCGCCGCCTGCCTTCCGGGTTACATGGTGCCGTCCGCCTATGTACGCATGCACGCATGGCCATTGACTTCGAACGGCAAGCTCGATCGCCGCGCGTTGCCGGCGCCGGATAGCGACGCCTACGCCCGTCGTGAATACGAGGCGCCGCAGGGCGAGATCGAAACCGCTCTGGCGGCGATCTGGCAGAGCATCCTGCGCATCGATCGCGTCGGTCGCCGCGATCATTTTTTCGATTTGGGGGGGCATTCGCTGCTCGCCGTGCAGATGGTGTCCCGGGTGCGCCAGACGCTCGGCGTCGAACTGACGCAGCGGGATTTGTTCGACGCGCCGGTACTGGCGCAACTGGCCGAGAACATCGACGGCGCCGAGAAATCCGCGTTGTCGACGATCGAACCCGTGTTGCGCGCGCCGCTGATGCCCCTGTCGTTGGCGCAACAGCGGATGTGGTTTCTCACCCAGATCGACACCGAGAGCAGCGCCTACCATATTTATGGCGCGTTGCGTCTGCGCGGTGCGCTCGATGCCGGCGCGCTCGAACGCGCGATACGCGCGATGATCGATCGCCACGAAGCCTTGCGTACGCGTTTCGTGTTGGCCGATGGCGTGCCGATGCAGGCGATCGATCGCGATCCGGCGTTCGCGATGCCCACGATCGATCTGTGGGATACGCGCGATCACCGCATCACCGATAAGAATGACGAAGCGGCGTTCGCCGCCCGGGAGCGCGCCTGCGCCGAAGCCGGCGCCGCGCTCTTCGCCACGACATTCGATCTTCGCCGCGAGCTGCCCTTGCGTGCGCATCTCGTGCGGCTGGGCGAGGAATCGCACGAATTGCAGTTGGTGATTCACCACATCGCCGCCGATGGCTGGTCGATGGGATTGATGTACGACGAGATCAGTCGCCTGTATGCGGAGAACGTCGACGGAACGTCGGCCGACCTTTCGCCGCTGCCGATTCAATACAGCGATTACGCCGCGTGGCAGCGGCAGCGCTTGTCGGGCGAGCGCTTGGACGCGCAGGCCGCGTTTTGGCGCAAAGCGCTCGTCGGCGCGCCGCCGGTCCTGGAAGTGCCGACCGATCGGGCGCGACCGGCGCAGCAGGATTTCACCGGCGCAGGCGTGCCGGTTCGGGTCGAACCGGAATTGACCGCGCAACTCAATGCATTCGCGCGCAAACACGGCGCGACCCTGTATATGACGCTGCTCGGCGGCTGGGCGCTTGCGCTCGGGCGTTTGGCCAATCAAGACGATGTGGTCATCGGCAGCCCGGTCGCGGGCCGCGAGCGCGTCGAAATCGAAGCGCTGATCGGCTTTTTCGTCAACACGCTGGCGTTGCGCGTCGACCTCAGCGGCGCGCCGACCGTCGCCGAATTGATGGCGCGCGTCCGCCGGTATGTGCTCGACGCGCAAGCCCATCAGGAATTGCCGTTCGACCAGGTGGTCGAAGCGGTCAAACCGCCGCGCAACACCGCGTACACGCCGATCTTCCAGGCGATGCTGGCGCTGCAGAACCAGGAAGAACCGCGCCTGCGCATGCCCGGGGTCGTCGCGACGGAAGTGGTGCCCGACACCACGTCGGTGCAATGCGATCTGCTGCTCGACGTGAGCGAACGGGACGGCGCGATCGTCGGCCGTCTGGACTACGCGACCGCATTGTTCGATACGGAGACCGCCGAACGCTTCCGCGATTGCTGGCTGCGTCTGTTGCAGGCGATGGTCGAAGAAAGCGAGCGGCCGGTTTTCGAGTTGACCATGCTCGACGATCGCGAGCGTCGATGCGTCCTCGACGACTGGAACGATACGGCCCGGGACTATCCGCGCGATGGCCGCGTTCACGAAATTTTCGAAACGCAGGCCGAACGCACGCCGAACGCCACGGCGTTGATGGGGGAGGGCGTTACGCTGGATTACGCCGAACTCAATCGTCGCGCGAACCGCATCGCGCATCGCTTGATCGCAGCCGGCGTTCGGCCCGACGATCGCGTCGCGATCTGCATGGAACGCAGCGTCGAGATGGTGATCGGCTTTCTGGCGATCTTGAAAGCCGGCGCCGGCTCTGTGCCGATCGATCCGACGTATCCGCGCGAGCGCCGCGTTTATTTGCTGGCGGACAGCGCGCCGGCCGCGATCTTGACCACCGAGGCGCTGCGCGATGCCGATTGGCTGGTCGAAACCGGAGCGCCGATGCTCGTCGGCGATGTGGATACGGCCGAGGGTCGCGACGACAATCCGCAGGTCGCCGGTCTATCCGGGCGGAGTCTGGCCTACGTCATCTACACCTCGGGTTCGACCGGGAAGCCCAAGGGCGTGGCCGTCCGGCAAGGCGGGCTGCTCAACTTCCTCCTGTCCATGCAGAAGGCGCCGGGATTCGGCGGGGAAGAGACCTTGCTGTCCGTCACCACGG
>JADZBF010000113.1 GCA_020852215.1 Lysobacter sp.
ATGCCCCTCATCCGGCGCTTCGCGCCACCTTCTCCCCGCGATGCGGGGAGAAGGAGATCTATGAGCGCAACGCTTTACCCCTCTCTCCGCAACGCGGGGAGAGGATGCCCGGAGGGCAGGTGAGGGGCCGCTTTTCGCGGGATGTTGCAGGGCGTTCGAATGCCTTGCCGACCGATGCCCCTCATCCGTCGCTGCGCGGTCCGCAGATCCCCTCATCCGGCGCTTCGCGCCACCTTCTCCCCGCGGCGCGGGGAGAAGAAGAGCCGTGAGCGCAACGCTTTCCCCTCTCCCCGCCGCGCGGGGAGAGGATGCCCGAAGGGCAGGTGAGGGGCCGCTTTCCGCGGGATACGGAACTGTGATCGATTCCGTCATCAGCCGATGCCCCTCATCCGTCGCTGCGCGCCACCTTCTCCCCGCGATGCGGGGAGAAGAAGAGCCGTGAGCGCAACGCTTTACCCCTCTCCCCGCCGCGCGGGGAGACTGCCCGAAAGGCGTGCGAGGGGTTCGCCGGCGGCGCATGGCCTTACAATGCGGCCATGCTTCCAGAGTCCCTTTCCCTCGCGAATCAACTGCTGATCGCGCTGCCGTCGCTGTCCGATCCGAATTTCGCGCGGTCGGTGGCCTTGATCTGCCAGCACGACAGCGAGAGCGCGATGGGGCTGATCATCAACCGCGCATCCGAATACACGCTCGGCGATGTGTTCGAGCAGATGGGTATCGACGGCGGCGACACGCTGCTGCGCCAACGCGCCGTGCTCGCGGGCGGTCCGGTGCATCCGGAACGCGGTTTCGTGCTGCACGACGGCGACCGCGGTTGGGATTCCAGTCTTCGTATCGTGCCGGGCCTGTACGTCACCACCTCGCGCGATGTGCTCGAAGCGATGGCGCGCGGCGATGGCCCGCCGCGCTCGACCGTGGTGCTGGGTTGCGCGGGTTGGGGCGCGGGGCAGTTGGAGCAGGAATTGGCCGACAACAGTTGGTTGACCGCCGAGAGCGATCCCGACCTGATTTTCGCGATGCCGCTGGACGCGCGCTGGCAAGCCGCGGCCGGCAAACTCGGCGTGGATCTGCGCCTGATGACCGATTACAGCGGTCATGCCTGAATCGACCGCATCGCCGACCGCCTTCGTGATCTCGCACGGTGCGTCCTCGCACGGCGCGTTCTGGTACGGCACGTCCTCGCACGCCGCGGAGCGTGCATCGTGAGTTTTTCGACCGACGCCACCGTGCTGGGCTTCGATGTCGGCGCGCGCCGTATCGGCGTGGCGATCGGCAGCGGTTTCGGTCTCGGCGCACGTGCGCTGGCGGTGATCGATGTGCACGCCGAGAAAATCGATTGGCCCGCGATCGAACGCTTGCATCGCGAATGGCGTCCGGCGGGTTTCGTCGTCGGCGACCCGATGACGCTCGACGGCGGCGACCAACCGATCCGACAGCGCGCCCGCGCGTTCGCCCGCGACCTGCGCGAACGTTTTCGTTTGCCGGTGGCGATGATCGACGAACGCAACACCTCGCAAGAAGCCGCGCGACGCTTCGCCGCGGAACGCGCCGAAGGTCGCCGCAAACGCCGCGACGCCGACGCTCTGGATGCGGTCGCCGCCGCGGTCATCCTCGAACGCTGGTTCACCGCTCCCCACGACGCCGTCTTCATCGACGACGGCGCGCCGATATCCCACATCACCCCGCCACCGACATGACGACCTCGACTCCGATCTTTCCACCGTCCTCGACGCTGTTTCCCAGCACCATCGGCTACAAATCCGAACTGCAAACCGGCAGCGATGGCTTGCTGCATCATCTGCTGACCTTGGACGGTTTGCCCGCCGCGACCATCCTGCGCTTGCTCGATCGCGCGCAGCAGTTCGTGGACGGCAGCGAGGAACCCGCGCCCTTGTTCGGCACCGCGGTGTGCACGCTGTTTTTCGAGCCCTCCACCCGCACGCGGCTGAGCTTCCAGCGCGCCGCGCAACGCTTGGGCGCGGACGTGTTGAATTTCGATGCGGCTACGTCGTCCACCACCAAGGGCGAAAGCGCGCTGGATACGCTGAAGAACATCGAAGCCATGGGCGTGCGCGGCTTCGTGATTCGCCATCGCGAAGACGGTGTGCTCAACGAACTCGCGCAGCACGTCAACGCCGACACCCGCTTGATCAACGCAGGCGACGGCCGCAGCGCGCACCCCACGCAAGGTTTGCTGGATATGCTGACGCTGCGTCAAGCCAAGGGCGAGGATTTCTCGAAACTCAAAGTCGCCATCGTCGGCGATGTGCTGCACTCGCGCGTCGCGCGCTCGGATCTGCATGCGCTGCGCACGCTGGGCGCGGGCGAGATTCGCGTTTGCGGCCCGGCATCGCTGTTGCCGCCGGTGGACGACAGCGGCGGCATGCTGCACGGCTGTTTGGTGACGCAAGATTTCGACGAAGCGCTCGACGGCGCCGATGTGCTGATGATGCTGCGCCTGCAGCGCGAGCGCATGGAGCAAGGCCTGGTCGCGTCGCTGGACGATTACCGCCGCGATTACGGCCTGACCGAAGCGCGCATGAAACGCGCGAAACCCGATGCGGTGGTGATGCACCCCGGACCGATCAACCGCGGCGTCGAAATCGACGACGCCGTCGCCGACGGCCCGCAATCGCTGATCCTGCAGCAGGTGCAGAACGGCGTGGCGGTGCGGATCGCGGTGTTGGAGGCGTTGCTCGCGCCGGTGGCGTGAGGCCCGCGCGGTTCGGCGTCGGCTCAGCGACGCCGCTGCGCGAACAACCACTCCCACAACTCCGGCGTCTGCGAATACGTCGCGTCCCAACTGTTGTGGTTGGCGTCAGGGAATTCGGTGTAGCGCGCGTCGTGCGCGCCCGCGGCCTTCAATGCGGCGACGATCGCGCGCGATTCGCGCGGCGGCACCACGTCGTCTTTGGCGCCGTGGAAAATCCAGATCGGTGTCGTCTTCAAGCGCTGCGCGAGCGCTGCCGGCGGGTCGGCTTCGTCGCGCAAAGGGGTGACGAACAAATCGCGTTCGGCGCGCGGCGCGGAGAGACCGCCGCAGACCGGCACCAGCGCGGCGAAACGCTGCGGCTGCATCAGCGCGAGTTCCCAGGTGCCGTAACCGCCCATCGACAAGCCGGTGAGATAGCTGCGGTCGGGGTCGCCGCCGTAAGCGCGGCTGGCATCGTCCAACGCGGCGAACGCGATCTGCGCGGCGAGTCCTTTCCAATCCGGTCCGTCCGGCGCCTGGGGGAACACCGCGATCGCGGGGAACGTGTCGGCATGCGCGCGCACGTACGGGCCGAGGCCCACCAACGTCGGTTTTTCACCGTCGTTGCCGCGTTCGCCGGTGCCGTGCAGAAACAGGATCGTCGGCGCCGGGCCGCGACGGAAACGCGCGGCGGGTACGAACGCGCGATAGCGATAGTCCGCGCCGTCGACGCGCACGCTGCGTTCGACGAATCGCCCGGTGCTCGCTTCCGCGCCGTCGTCCGCGGCGTTGCCGTCGCGCATGTTCGCGCAGCTTGCGACCGAAACCAGGGCGATGAGGCTCAACGCGGCGTGACGGAGTGCGTCTCCGAACGACCGAGATACACGCGGTATTCCCATGGCTTCAATTCCATCGCGGTGGATGCGTCGAGTGTCTCAGATCGTCCCGAGAAATGCTCGGTGTAATCGCCATGGAACAAGCCGTCCTGGAAACGCACGGTCTGCTTCGCGGCGGAGAGATTGAACACCGCGAACACTTTGCCGTTGCCGTCCCGACGTACGAAGCTCAGCACCTTCGCGCCGCGGTCGTTGGGCACGTGGATCATCGGCGCCCCCCAGCGGCCGTTCCATAACGCGCTGGTGTTTTTCTTCAAGCGGATCAGATCGGCGTATAGCGCGCCGTGCGGGTGTTCGCGCCAGACGATGGGGTCTTTCTCGAAGAAGGCCAGGCGTTTCGCGTTGCCCGCTTCCTGGCCGTTGTAGATCATCGGAATGCCGTCGGACACGAACGACAACACCATCGCCGTCTGCACGGCTTCGCCGAAAGCTTCGAATTCGGTGCCTTCCCACGCGTTCTTGTCGTGGTTGCTGACGAAGGTCATGCGCATGCCGCCGCGCGGGAAAAACGCCTCGTTCCACGAGTAATAGATATACATCGCGTTGACGTCGGCGTGGCCTTGGGCGATGCGATGCAGACTTTCGTACCAACTCCAGGCGTAGGTGGCGTCGAACGCGTGCGCATGCAGATCGCGCGACTCCCATTCGGCCAACATGAAGACCGGTTTGACCGCATCCAATTCCGAACGCAGGTTGTCCCAAAAATCCACCGGCACGAAACCGGCCACGTCGCAGCGGTAACCGTCCACGCCCGCTTCGCGCACCCAATACTTCATCGCCTCGGTCATGTACTGGCGCAGGCCGGGCTGGCTGTAGTCGAGATTGATGATGTCCGACCAATCCCACCACGGCGTGGGATGGAAATCGCCTTTCCAATCGCGTGCATACCACTCGGGATGCTGTTGCAGCAGCGGATTGTCCCAGGCGGTGTGGTTCGCCACCCAGTCGAGAATCACGTACATGCCCTGCGCATGCGCGGCGTCGACGAAGCCTTTGAGATCGTCGAAGTCGCCGAACTCTGGATTCACGCCGTAGTAGTCGCGCACCGAATACGGGCTGCCGAGCGTGCCTTTGCGGTTCTTCTCGCCGATGGGATGAATCGGCATCAACCACAGCACATCCACGCCGAGCCGTTTCAACCGCGGCAGTTCGCGCTGCGCGGCGCGCAGCGTGCCTTCCTGCGTGAACTGGCGCAGATTGATTTGATACAGCACCGCGTCCTTCGCCCACTCCGGATTGCGGACTTTCACGTAGGGCTGCGGCTGGTAGCGCGGGTCGTTGGGATTCGTCATCGGAGGAGGGGGCGTGGATGCCTGGCCCACTGCAGCAGGGGCCGGGAGGGCTGGTGTCGGGAGTGCTGAGGTCGGCTGGGCGGATGTCGATAGGGCCGAAACGACGGTTGCGAGACCGAGGGCCATCGCGAGCAGAAAGGGCAGGCGCATAAGGGACTCCTGGAAGTCAGCCGGGTGTACGCCCATGGGCTGGGGCGGTCAACCGGAAAACGATTGCATTGGGACTGGAGACCGTCGTATCGGCCCCTACCTTACGCCGCGTTGCGATGCCTTGGCCCGATATCGGTAGCAGTGCGGCCGTTCGGACGGGCGATGGCGAAGCCGCGGCGGCGGCATCGGTCCGGTATGCTTCGAACACAATCCGCTGAGTCGTCGAGGAAACATCGTCATGGGTCGAAGCCGTCTGCTGATCGGCAGCGTAGTCGCTGTGCTTTTACTGTC
>JADZBF010000114.1 GCA_020852215.1 Lysobacter sp.
CACCGCCGAATGCGCCTGGGTGCTGTCGAACTCCAGCCCCGCCGCGTGCACCGCGCGCGCGAGCACGGTCTGGCCATAGGCGATGCCGGCCAGCGTGACCGTGTCGAACACGCTGAAGGGATGGAACGGGTTGCGCTTGTGCTGCGTGCGCGCGACGGCGGCGTTGAGGAAGTTCAAATCGAAATGTGCGTTGTGGCCGACCAGGATTGCGCGCTGGCAGCCGTGTTTGCGCATCGCGTTGCGCACGGCAGTGAAGACATGATCCAGCGCGTCCTTCTCCGCTTTGGCGAGCCGGAACGGGTGGTCGAGTTTGATCCCGGTGACTTCCAACGATCGCGGATCGATCTCGGTGCCGGGCGCCGGGATCAGGTGCGCGCTCGCGATCTCGCCGGGAATCAGCGCGCCGTCGTCGTCCAGCTCGATCGGTTGCGCCGCGATTTCCAGCAGCGCGTGTCGATTCCAATCGAAACCGCCGGTCTCCACGTCCACGACCACGGGCAGAAAGCCGCGGAAGCGGTCGGACATTTTGCGGATCGAAGTGCGCGCCTCGGGGGATGGTGGAACGGCGGTTTCGGTCATATGCACAGGTTATCAGACGGGAACCGGGCGCCGATCCGACCTCGAACACGGTTTCGAGCGCTTTTCGGCGGAGCGTCGAGCGATAGAGCCTCGCGAGTGCGCAGCTCAATCCGAGCGAGTGCCGAGGATCGTGCCGTCGCGGCGATATGCAATCAGTTGCGATGCGCCGTCCGCGACGAAGCGATCGACATCCTCCGCGCCGGCCTCGGCGGCCAGCGCCCGCAAGTGATCGCGCCCGCTCAGGCTCGATTCCGCGTCCAAGCGCTGCAGCAGGCGGAAGGTCAGCGGCGTGAGGGCATGGAAACTGACCTTGCCGTCCGGCTCGCGTCGCAGCATCAGCAGGGTCGGTCCTTCCGGCGGTGCGTCGGGCTGATGGTCGGGACCGATGCGATGCACCGGCCAAGCGTAGGCCAAAGGCCAAGCCAGCGGGGACAGCAGCGGCCAGCCTTCGAGCAGATCGCCGTCGGGGTCGTGCGCGATGTCGCCGATGGTCGCCTCGCTGATCTGCAGCGCCAACTCGACCCATTCGTAGTGCGCCAGTTCGCGCAACCACGGCGGATCGTCGCGGCCTTCGGCTTCGCGGGTATCGAGATAGCGCATGAATTCGCGCGGCAATTCGGTGAACAAAGGCGTCTGGCAGCCGTGTTCGCGATAGAAATCGTGAATCAACTCTGGCCATTTATCGCCGTAAATCTTATGGATCACCGGGAAATTCCCGGCCAGCAGGCTTTCGACGTTGTTGAAGAACAGTTCGCGATAGATTTTCAGGCGTCGCGGCTCGATCCCGGGCGGCGGCGGCACGCGCTCCGGGTCGCGGACGTAGGCGCCCAGCGCGTTCTGCCGTTCGGCGAAGGACGGGGACTCAGGCGGCGCGTCGGGCGTCATGCGCACGGGCTCCGAGGCGGCGGCGGATTTGGCCCAACTCGTCGAGCAACTCCTCGAACGGCGGGAAGTTGAAGTCGCGTTCCAGCAGCGTCGGTTTCGGGCCGAACAGCCGATACGTCGATTCCAGCAGCGACCACACCTGCGCGTTCACCGCCGCGCCGTGGGTGTCGATCTTGAGATCGTCGGCTTCGTCGTAATGTCCGGCGACATGGATGTACGCGATGCGCTCGCCCGGCAGCGCGGCGAGGAACGCATCCGGGTCGTAGCGATGATTCGTGGCGTTGACCACGATGTTGTTCACGTCCAGCAGCAGCAGGCAATCCGCTTCGCGCAACACCGCGTTGACGAAGTCGATTTCCGGCATGTCCTGGAACGGCGCGGCGTAGTAGGAGATGTTCTCGATCGCGATGCGTCGGCCGAGGACGTCCTGCACGCGACGGATGCGTCCGGCGACATGGCGCACCGCTTCTTCGCAGAACGGCAGTGGCAGCAGATCGTACAACTGACCGTGCGCATCGCCGCAGGCGCTCAGATGTTCGCTGTAGATCGGACAGCGATGCGCGTCCATCAATTTCCGGATCTTCGACAGCAGCGTCTCGTCCAGCGGCGCCGGGCCGCCGACGGAGAGCGACAGACCGTGCAGCACGATCGGATAGCGCGCGCTCAGTTCGGCGAAGGCGTCGCCGAGCGTGCCGCCGACGCCGATCCAATTTTCCGGCGCGGCTTCGAGAAAATCGAAATTGCCCGGCGCGGCGCCGCGCAGTTGCGGCAACAGATTGCGTCGCAGGCCGAGCCCGGCGGCATCGGGTGGAAGGGGCGTTGCGGTCATGGCGGTCGTAACGATGCGAAAAATGGGGAGTCGAAAACGGACCGGGCGGTCGTCTCCGACCGCCCGGTGGGTCAGATCATGCCGAAACGATAGGTCCGGCGCGATCTGCGGTGGAGCGTTGCGGTTCGACCAAAGCGAACCGCCGACGGATCACATCGAACCGCCGCACTTGCCCTCACCGCATTTGCCTTCGCCGGCTTTCTTTTCGCCGCCGCATTTGCCTTCGCCAGCCTTCCCGGCGCCGCACTTGCCTTCGCCGCATTTACCTTCGTGCGTGGCCTTCATTTCTTCGGCGCTGATCGAGCCGTCTTTGTTGGTGTCGTGCATGGCGAAGTTGCCGCCGCCGTTCTTGTGCGCGGCGTCGTATTCGGCTTTGGAAATCTTGCCGTCTTTGTTGGTGTCCATCTTGTCCATGCCGCACTTGCCTTCGCCGCACTTGGCTTCGGCGGCTTTCTGACCGCCGCACTTGCCTTCGCCGCACTTGGCTTCCGCGGCTTTCTCGCCGCCGCACTTGCCTTCGCCGCATTTGGCTTCGGCCGCTTTATCGCCGGCGACGGCGCTGGCCGCACCGAGCAAATAGCCTTGGCTCAACGGGGTCGACGCGAATGCGGAACCGGACAACAGCAGACCGCTGGCGAGGACGGTGCTGACGGCGATGGCGACGGGTTTCTTGTTGGACATGCGATTACTCCTAGGGGGTGGGTGTTCGAGGATCGGGGACGAATGCTAACGCAGGGCGCCGACGGGATGTACCCCGTCAAGCGGTGTGGGGCAGCGCTTCGAGCGACGGCTCGGGCGCGAGGTATGGTCTGGCCAGGCTTCGCGCACGATGAAGACGGGCTTTGGCGGCTTCCGGATGCAGCGCGAGCGTGTCGGCGATTTCGGCGATGGTTTGGCCTTCCAGATCGCGCATCAGAATGATTTCGCGGTAATGCTGCGGCAACGCCGCCAACGCCGCGGCGACATCGTGGATCAGTCCGTTCGGCGCCGGCGCGTGCGGACCGTCGATCTCCTCCAGGTCGCTCGGTTCCATCAACACATAACGGGTGGCGCGCTTCAAGCGATTGCATTCGCGCTTGACGATCCGGAACAGCCACGAAGCGTAGGCCTCGAGGGCGCGCAGGCCGCCAATCTTGCGCGAAACCAGCAACATGCTTTCCTGCACAGCATCTTCCACATCGTTGACGGCGCAATGGTATTCGGCATAACGGCGCAGATCCTGGCGCGAACGGGTCAGCACCTGCTCAAGGGCGTGGCGGTCGCCCGCGCGCGCGGCCAAAAGAAAGTCTTGGAATTCGGTGTTGCGCATCGCATCGGTCCTGGGTGTCGGGTGCGTCCCGCCGAAGCGGTTGCGCGAATGGTCACAAAGAGTGGGGTGCGCTGCCGGAGGTTGCTCGGTCTTTCGTCGATTACCGAAACTTTAACGGTTCTATTTATTTTTGGTTCAGTTCTGGCGCGCCGCGCGCACCGTCGATGTGCGCCGAACGGACGAGCCGCTGTCCTTGGGAATGCGATCGAATCGCCGGATGCGGCGTAGCGGGCGAAGCGGGTCGCGTCGGTACATCGAAAAAAAACAGGGCGAGCCCCGAGAAAGGACCCGCCCCGCTATCGGGTTCGGACGCGGTGTCGGTCGCGCGGTCTTTGCCGAACGCGCCGTGATCGTCGGTCGATGCTGTCGGCCGACAGTGCTGCGGTCAGCCGACCGTATCGGTTTCGTCGCGCTTGTTGCGCGGCGGCATCGGCAATTCGCCGTATTCCTGGAACCACACGTTCTCGGCGATGTTGGTGGCGTGATCGCCCACGCGCTCCAAATTCTTGGCCATGAACAACAGATGCGTGCAGGGCGTGATCGCGCGGGCGTCTTCCATCATGTACGTCAGCAGTTCGCGGAACAGCCCGGTGTATTGGGTATCGACGTCCGCGTCGCGGGCGCGCACGCGCTGCGCGGCTTCGGCGTCGCCCTCGTTGTAGGCCCGCAGCACGTCGCGCACTTGCGACGCCACCAGCTTGCCCAGCGCGCTCAAGCCGCGGGTGTGCGGCAGGGGCGGGGCGAGGTTCAAAGCGATCGAGCGCTTGGCCATGTTCGACGCGTAATCGCCGATCCGCTCGATGTCCGAGGCGATGCGCAGGGCGGCGAGAATTTCGCGCAGATCGCGCGCCAACGGGCCGCGCAGCGCGAGTTTCATCGCATCGTGGCCCACGCGCAGTTCCAGCGCGTCGATGGCCTCGTCGTTGGCGATGATCCGCTCGGCGGCGCGATCGTCGCGACGCTCGATCACATCCAATGCGGATTCGAGCTGCGACGCCGCCATCTCACCCATGCGCAGAATTTCGCCGAGCAATTGCCGGCGTTCGTCGTCGTGGCTTTTGACGATGTGATGGTGTTGGTTGGTCATGGTGAGGCTCGGGAATGGAGAGGCCGGGAATGGGGAATCGGGAATAGGGAATCGGAAAAGCGGCGAATCTGGTGGTTCGGGTGTGCTTCACTCAATGGTTGGGTCGGAGCGGAAATTCGGATAGACGACCATCGCTCTCAACGATTCCCGATTCCCCATTCCCGATTCCCGGCTATTAGCCGAACCGCCCGGTGATGTAATCCTCGGTCTGCCGCTTCGACGGCGCCGAGAAGATCTTCTCGGTCGAATCGTGTTCGATCAGATCGCCCAGATACATGAAAGCGGTGAAATCCGAGACGCGCGCGGCTTGCTGCATGTTGTGTGTGACGATCATGATCGTGTAGTCCTGCTTCAATTCTTCGATCAACTGCTCGATGCGGCTGGTCGAGATCGGGTCAAGCGCCGATGTGGGCTCGTCCAGCAACAGCACCTCCGGCCGCAGCGCGACCGCGCGCGCGATGCACAAACGCTGCTGCTGTCCGCCTGAGAGGCCGAGCGCGCTTTGACCGAGTTTGTCCTTCACTTCGTCCCATAGTGCGGCTTGATGCAACGCTGCCTCGACGCGGTCGTTCATCTGCGACTTCGACAAGCGTTCGTGATGCCGGATCGCGTAGGCCACGTTCTCGAAAATCGTCATCGGGAATGGCACTGGCTTTTGGAACACCATGCCGACTTTGCTGCGCAGTCGATTCATCGGAAATTTCGGATCGAGAATGTTCTCGCCGTCCAGAAGAATCTCGCCTTTCGCGACCTGCTTCGGATACAGCGCATAGATTCTGTTGAAGATTCGCAGCAAGGTCGATTTTCCGCAGCCGGACGGCCCGATCAGCGCGGTGACGCGCTTTTCGGGAATCGCCATGTCGATGCTCTTCAAGGCGTGGAACTTGTCGTAGAAGAAGTCGAGCCCGCGCGCGGCGATTTTGACAGGTGAGTCCGGCTGCTCCTCGCGATGCACGGTTGCGATGCCGATGCGCCGAGAGGTATCGGCCTGTAGATCGAGGTCGTTCATATCCGGATTCCGGGCGAGGTTATTCATGGGAGATTTTGTTGCGCAGCAGGATCGTTCTGGCGATCAAGCTGACGGCCAACACGAACATGGTGAGGATGAATGCGCCGGCCCAAGCCAACGTATGCCACGCTTCGAACGGGCTCATCGAGAACTGGAAGATCACGACCGGCACGTTCGCCATCGGCGAAAGGAGATCGGCGCTCCAGTATTGATTGTTGAGCGCGGTGAACAGCAAGGGCGCGGTCTCGCCGGAGATGCGCGCGAGCGCAAGCAGGATGCCGGTGAGAATCCCGGCCGAGGCGCTGCGGTAGAGCACTTGCACGATGACTTTCCACTGCGGCACGCCGAGCGATAGCGCGGCCTCGCGCATCTGCACAGGAACCAAGCGCAGCATTTCGTCGGTGGTGCGCACCACCACCGGCAACACGATGAACGCCAGCGCGATCGCGCCGGCCAGCGCGGAGAAGTGCCCCATTTGCGCGACGACGAGGGTGTAGACGAACAGCCCCAGTACGATCGACGGTGCCGACAGCAGAATGTCGTTGACGAATCTTACGGTTTCGCCGATCCAACTTTTCGCCGAGTATTCGGCCAGATAAGTGCCCGCGAGTACGCCGATCGGGGCGCCGATCGCGATACCGAGCAGGCTCATGACCACGCTGCCGAAAAAGGCATTCAGCATACCGCCGCCTTCCGCGCCGGGCGGCGGCGTCATTTCGGTGAAAAGCGCGACGTTGAGCGAGGAAATGCCTTTGGAGAATGTCGTCCAAAGGATCCACGCCAACCAGAAGAGGCCGAAGATCGTGGCGGCGACCGCCAGGATCTGAGCCGCGATATTCTTGATCTGGCGGCGACGATACAGATTGAGCAGCATGTCAGTTGCCCTCGCGCTTGTTCAATTGCCGCAGCATCAATCGCGCGATCGTGAGCACCACGAACGTGACCATGAACAGCACGAAGCCGAGCGCGATCAACGAAGACAGGTACATCGGCGAATCGGCCTCGGCGAATTCGTTGGCGATCGTCGCGGCGATGGAATTGCCGGGTTCCAGCAGGGACGCAGTCATGCGATGCGCGTTGCCGAGGACGAACGTGACGGCCATCGTTTCGCCCAGCGCGCGACCGAGCCCCAGGAAGATGCCGCCGATCACCGCGGAGCGTGTGTAGGGCAGCACGACGTTCCAGACCACTTCCCAGCGCGTCGAGCCGAGGGCGTACGCCGACTCTTTCAAACGGCCGGGCACGGTCAGGAAGACTTCGCGCATCACCGAGGAGATGAACGGGATGATCATCACCGCGAGCACCAAGCCTGCGGTACCCATTCCAAGCCCGAGCGGCGGACCCGAAAAAAACAAGCCCACTACCGGCAGACTACCCATGTTCTCGTCGATCCAGGGGTAGACGTACAGCGACAGGAACGGGACCAGCACGAAGAGACCCCACATGCCGTAAATGATCGACGGAATGCCGGCGAGCAGTTCGATCGCGGTGCTGACCGGGCCTCGCACCCAGCGCGGCGCGATTTCGGTCAGGAACATCGCGATACCGAAGCTGACCGGAACGGCGATCAGCAGCGCGATGATCGAAGTGACGATGGTGCCGAAGATCGGAACGAGCGCGCCGAAATCCTGAAGCACCGGATCCCAGGCGTCGCGCCAGAAGAATGCCAAACCGAATTTCTGCAGCGCCTCGCGCCCGCCCCAGAGCATCGAAAATGCGGCCGCAGCGAGCGCGATCAGGACGAAAACGCCTGCGGTCGTGACCAGCCACCGGAAGCCACGGTCGGCGCGCGCGTCGGCGACATCGCGTCCCGGAGACGTTGCGCTGGTAGGAACGGTATTCATGCTCGATTGCGCTATCCGATTCGAGGTGGGCTTTCGCAAAGCAGCCACGCGCAACCTGCGCGTGGCTTTCGGGACGATCGATCCCGGCGCGGCCGAAAGGGCGCGCGCCGGGCGATGGACTGGATCAGAACTTCAGTTCCTTGGCCCAGTAGGCTTCGATCTGCTTGACCAGGCTATCGGGCAAAGGCACGTAGTCCAGAGCCTTGGCCTGCGCGTCGCCGTTGGCGTACGCCCAGCGGAAGAAGCTGAGGACTTCCTTGGAACGCGCGGCGTCCTTCGGCTTCTTCTGCATCAGGATGAAGTTCGTGGCGGCGATCGGCCATGCGTTCTGGCCGGGCGCGTTGGTGATGATCAGGAAGAAATCCTGGGACTTGGTCCAATCGGCGCTGGCGGCAGCGGCCTGGAAGGTTTCGTCGCTCGGCAGAATGTAGTTGCCGGCTGCGTTCTTCACGCGGACGTAGGTCATCTTGTTCTGCAACGCATAGGACAACTCGACATAGCCGATGCCGCCGCGGATCTGCTTGACGTAGGCGGCGACGCCTTCGTTGCCCTTACCGCCGACGCCGACCGGCCACTTCACAGAAGTGCCTTCGCCGACCTGCGCCTTCCATTCGGCGCTGACTTTGGACAGATAATTCACCCAGTTGAAGGTGGTACCCGAGCCGTCCGAACGATGCACGACGGTGATCTTCATGTCGGGCAGCTTCACGCCGCCATTGATCGCGACGATCCGCGGATCGTTCCACTTGGTGATCTTGCCCAGATAGATGTCGGCGAGCAGGCCGGGGTCGAATTTCATCGCGCCCGCCGGCACGCCCGGGATGTTCACGACCGGCACCACGCCGCCGATCGCGGAGGGGAATTGAGCGAGGCCGGACGCCTTCAGCTCGGCCGGAGGAAGCGGCTTGTCGGACGAACCGAAGTCGACGGTTTTGGCTTTGATCTGTGCGATACCGCCGCCCGAGCCGATCGACTGATAGTTGATCTTGGTCCCAGTCTGCTTCGAGTAATCGACCGACCACTGCGACATCAGCGGATAGATGAAGGTAGCGCCGGCGCCGGTGATATCGGCGGCCTGCGCACCGAACGCAGCGCTGCCGACGATCGCGATCGCGGCGACGCGTAACTTGATGGACTTGAACACAGATGGCTCCTGGTGAAGTAGGGCATGCCGGGGTAGCCCGGGTTGCCAGCATTGAAACCAAACCGGATGACAACTCTGTGTGTTGTTAATGACAATAAAATGACATTCCGCCGGTTCCGTCATCGGTGGCGGAAAAGACGAGCGTTTGACATAAACGGGAGTTCGATTTTTCCAATGCCAAAAAAACCATATTAATCAGCATCTTAAAAAATATATCTAAACTGTTTCATTTTCTTTTCGAAGGGTAGACAAGCGGCCCCGGATCGCTTTGTCATCGATAAGTCATTTAATGAACATGCCTTTGTCAGAATCCGTGCGCATCCTGCGAGCCCAGTGTTTACGGCGCGTTAACGTCGAGGCTGCGCGCGGTATCGGGCCGAGGCGTCGTCCGCAGACCCTCATTCATCCATCTCCAACTCGGGACTATTTCTCATGCGTCATACCACTCTCGCACTGGCCGTCGGCATCGCGCTCGCCAGCGCCAGCTTCGCGTCCTCGGCTCAATCGCGCGACGCAGAGATTCAAGCGCTCAAAGAGCAGATTCAGGAATTGATGGACAAAGTTCAGTCGCTCGAAGAGCGGACGGATGCGCAGTCGGACGTGAACGTCGATACCGCGCAGAAGCTGGACGATATCGCCGTGAAATCCCCGAATGTCGAAACCAAGGGCGGTATCAAGATCACCTCCGCCGACGGCAAGTTCGAAGCCAGCGTCAACGGCCGCATTCACTTCGACACGTACGCGTTCGACCGCGACGCGGTCGACACCACCGGCACCACCGAATTCCGTCGCGCGCGCCTGACGCTGTCGGGCAAGGCGCTGGGCTGGGAATACAAGATGGAGCAGGACTTCGGCGCCGGCACCAACCTCGACGGCCTGCGCGACTTGTATATCGCCAAAAACGCGCTGGGCGGTAAGTTCACCATCGGTCACTTCAAGCCTTATCGCTCAATGGAAGAACTGACCAGTTCGAAC
>JADZBF010000115.1 GCA_020852215.1 Lysobacter sp.
CACTCTCGCACTGGCCGTCGGCATCGCGCTCGCCAGCGCCAGCTTCGCGTCCTCGGCTCAATCGCGCGACGCAGAGATTCAAGCGCTCAAAGAGCAGATTCAGGAATTGATGGACAAGGTGCAGTCGCTCGAAGAGCGTACCGACGCGCAGTCCGACGTGAACGTCGATACCGCGCAGAAGCTGGACGATATCGCCGTGAAGTCCCCGAAGGTGGAAACCAAGGGTGGCATCAAGATCACTTCCGCCGACGGCAAGTTCGAAGCCAACGTCAACGGCCGCATTCACTTCGACACGTACGCGTTCGACCGCGACGCGGTCGACACCACCGGTACCACCGAATTCCGCCGCGCGCGCCTGACGCTGTCGGGCAAGGCGCTGGGCTGGGAATACAAGATGGAGCAGGACTTCGGCGCCGGCACCAACCTCGACGGCCTGCGCGATGTCTACATCGCCAAGAAGGCGCTCGGCGGCAAGTTCACCATCGGTCACTTCAAGCCCTATCGTTCGATGGAAGAACTGACCAGTTCGAACGAAATCCTGATGATGGAGCGCCCGTTCTCCTCGGCCACCGGCCTGTTCAACGCGCGCCAGTTCCAGCAGGGCGTGGGTTACCTGCGCGCCGGCACGAACTACACGGCCGGCCTGTCGGTCTTCAATCTGCGCAGCGCCGCGGGCGTGCGCAACGAAGGCATGGGCTACGCCGGCCGCGTGACCTACGCGCCGATCAACAACGAAAACAGCACGCTGCACCTCGGCGGTTGGATCAGCTCGGAAGACCTCAACAAGGGTTCGGCGACCACCACCGCCGTCGCCAACTACGCCGGCCGTCGCGGCCCGTCGCTGACCATCGCCAGCATCAGCGGCGCCAGCGGCGACAAGATCACGGCCTACGGCGCGGAAGTGGCGGGTTCGTTCGGTCCGGCGTTCTTCCAGGGCGAATACGTCCAGGCGAAATACGAACAGCCGTTCACTTCGCCCGACCAGGACATCACTTCCTGGTATCTGCAGGGCAGTTGGCTCCTCAATGGCGGCCACAAGTCGTACAAGTCGGCGAACGGCTTTTTCGCTTCGCCGAAGGTCGGCGACAAGGGCTTGTGGGAGTTGACAGCTCGCTACGACACCATCGAGAACGAAGACGTCGCCAATCGCGAAGCGACGAGTCTGCTGTTCGGCGTGAATTACTACGTCAATCCGAACCTGCGCTTCATGTTCAACTACACGCAGGGCGAAAACGAAAGCAACGGCGACGAAACCGGCCAATATGCGCTGCGCACGCAGTTCGCGTTCTGATCTCGCGCCATACCGTCATCTCTCCCTCCTGATGTATTTCATGCCCCGGCGCGAGCCGGGGCGTTTTTTTGGAACGCAGCAGCGAAAAGCGGCGGGATCCTACGCTGGAGCGACTCGCGTCGCTCGTGCGATTATTAGTACGTCTCGTCTCCCGGCGTTTTGTCCTTGAACCCGCACACATCGCGAATCGGGCAACGCCAGCATTCGGGCTTGCGCGCTTTGCAGGTGTAGCGGCCGTGCAGGATCAGCCAGTGATGCGCATCCTGCAGAAACTCGCTCGGCACGCGTCGCAGCAAGGCCTCTTCCACCGCGCGCACATCCTTTCCCGGCGCCAATCCGGTGCGGTTGGCCACGCGGAAAATATGCGTGTCCACCGCCATCGTCGGTTCGCCGAATGCGGTGTTGAGCACGACGTTCGCGGTTTTGCGACCGACGCCCGGTAACGCTTCCAGCGCGGCGCGGTCGCGAGGTACCTCGCCGTCGTGTTCGGCGAGCAAGCGCTCGCTCAGCGCCACCACATTCGCGGCTTTGGCGTTGAACAGACCGATGGTGGCGATGTAGGGCTTCAAGCCTTCGACACCGAGCTTCGCGATGGCCTGCGGCGTGTTCGCGACAGGAAACAGCTTGCGCGTCGCTTTGTTGACGCCGACATCCGTCGCCTGCGCCGATAACACGACCGCGACCAGCAGTTCGAACGGGGTCGAGTAGACCAATTCGGTAGTCGGGTGCGGGTTCAGCTCGCGCCAACGCTCGAACGCGATACGGATCGCGTCCGTGCTCATGCGCGATGCGATGGTCTTATTTTTCGGCGATGTTTTCGTGGTTTTCTTCGTCGGTTTTTTGGTGGGCTTGACCGCTGCTGTTTTTTTCGTCGCCGCTTGTTTCGCGGCGGCTTTTTTCGGCGGCTTGCCCGGCGTTTTCTTCGCGATGCGGCTCATCGTTCGACTTCGCGTTTCGCTGCGGCTTTGGCTTTCGCGCGCGCCAGCGCCGCCGCCGCCGCGGGCGGCAGCGCGGGCTTCGGCGTCGAAGCCGGTGACGATGCATCCTCCGCAGCCGAGGGAGTACTCGATGCCCCCGTGGCGCGACGCTTTTCCGCGCGCAAACGCTCGCGTTCGCGCAGCCGAGTCTCGCGTTTGCGGAAGCGCTCGCGCGCGGCCAGTGCGCGCAGACGCGCGTCGCGCGCGGCCAGGACCCGGGCGCTACGATCCGTGCAGATGAGGCAAAGCGTTATCGACGGTACGTGGCCGAGCAGACCGAGCGATATTGCCCGGTCGATGTCATCGGCTTCGACCGCCTCGAAAAGCGCAACGAACTGCATATCGCGACAAAGAAGGCATGCGGATTCGGTGGCGGTCATTCGCACGCCTCAATCGCAAGCGGGAGCATTCGAGCCTCGCGTCGCGTTCGGCGCAAGCGTGCGGGCCTGCATCAAGCGTTCTTGGCTCGTATCGGTAGCGGATGTCGAAGCCGGATTCTGCATTCGCTCGATCGTACGGATCGAGGCGTTCGGATCGTAGCCGGCGCGGGCCATCAGTTCGATCGCCGCGCGGTCGGATTGCAAAAGCGCCGGCGCATCGTTTTCGGGCGGTAGCTCGGGCGGAGTTTTCTGTCCGAGATTTCCGAGCAGGACGAGCGCGCTTTGCCGGGCCAGTTGCCGCTCGACGCGCGCCTTGCTCTGCTCCAGCATGACCTGCGAGACGAGCGTCGCGATCACGAAGGCCATATCGTCGCGACCGGGCGCGATGCTTTCGACGCCGGAGTACAGAATGAGCTTGCCGCCCGCAAGCGATGATGCATTCGCTTTGGAGTCTTCGGCGACGACCAGTTCCCACTCCGTCCCTTGAGGCGGCGTACCAGCGTGCTTGGCGAGATCGCGCATCAGACACTGCGCCCGGTCGAACAAGGGGCCGGATTCGATCAGCGTGTATCTCGATTTCGATTCTTCGAACGCTTTCCTGGAGATGGCGTTGAGTTGTTGCGGACTGATCGACTGCAAATTCCGACCCGCCAGAGACGGCAAGACGGCGATCGAGAGGCATGCCATCAGCGCGAGCCGGCTCCCGAGCGCGCCCGGTCGTCGCGAAGCGATTCGGCGCAAGAGACGAGTCGTCGTCATGTGCTCGACTTCACTTGCCGACGAATGTCGGTTTGCGCCGTTCCAGGAACGCGCCGGTGCCCTCGCGCATATCGTCGGTGGAGAACACCAGGCCGAATTGCGCGGATTCGTACTCCAAGCCTTCCTCCAGCCCGCATTCGCCGCCGACGTTCACGCAGTCGAGCATGCCGCGCAGCGCGAGCGGCGCGGCGTTGGCCAATTGCTCGGCGATCTTCATCGTTTCGGCTTCGAGATCGGCGGCGGGCACCACGCGATTGACGATGCCCAGGGCGAAGGCGCGGGCGGCGTCGATCGGGGTGCCCAGCAGGCATAGTTCCAGCGCCGCGGCGCGGCCGCACAGGCGCAACAATCGCTGCGTGCCGCCGAAGCCGGGAATGAGGCCGAGATTGATTTCCGGCTGGCCGACTTTCGCGGTGTCCGCGGCGATGCGGAGGTGGCAGGCCATCGCCAGTTCCAGACCGCCGCCCAGCGCGAAGCCGTTGACCATCGCGATCACCGGCTTCGGCATTTTTTCCAGGCGCCGCATCATTCGCTGGCCGCGCAGCGAGAAATCGCGGCCCTCGACCGGGGTCAGTCCGTTCATTTGCGCGATGTCGGCCCCGGCGACGAAGGCTTTGGGACCGGCGCCGGTCAGCACCACCACGCGCACGGCAGGGTCGGCGGCGGCGGCATCGAAGGCGGCGTGCAGAGCGTCCAGCGTGGCGGCGTCCAGGGCGTTCAGGCGCTCGGGGCGATTGACCGCGATGCGGCGGATGGCGCCCGTATCGGCGATGAGTAGGGGCGAGGGGGCGGCGTCGGTCATGGCGTGGGCGTCTTGGAGGGCAGGGTAGAAGGCGTCGGGAGAGCTTGTTCGGATGAACGGCGGCGATCCGGGCGGGAACTTGCGCGCCGGCTGGGGGTCGGAAAGGCCGTCCGCGGTGGCGGTCGCGCGCCGTGGACAGTATCCTAACGCGCTGTTTTCCGGCCCCATAGGCCGGACCTGTCGGAAGCGCTCCGCCGCCTGTCGTCGGTCGCTTCAGGATTCATCCGCTTCAAGCCTCCACGTTCAAAGTTACACGACCGGAGCGGCGCCGCCGCTCCACCCCATGCCGGCTCCCCGGCAGACCTCCCCGGAGATTCATTCGAATGAAGTTGCGTTTGCTCGTTGCCGCCACGCTCGCGGCGTTGACTCTCACCGCCGGTGCCGTGAGCGCGCAGGACACCACGTCCGAAAAAGGCAAGCTCAGCTATGCCATCGGATTCAAGACCGGCATCGACATCGCCCGTCTCCAGGCGCGCGGCGAGCAAATCGACGTCGCCACCGTGATCAAGGCGCTGCAAGACGCCGTGGCCAAGAAAGATCCGGCCGTGCCGGCCGAACAGCTCGGTCAGTCGATCGAAAACATGCAGAAGCGCTTGTCGGCCAAAGCCAAAGCCGAATTCGACAAGCTGGCCGCCGAAAACAAGACCAAGAGCGACACCTTCCTGGCCCAGAACAAGGGCAAGGGCGGGGTCAAGACCCTGGCGAGCGGCGTGCAGTACCGTGTGATCGAGGCCGGCAGCGGCGCCAAGCCGACCCAGGCCAGTCAGGTCCAGATTTCGTACAAAGGCACGCTGCCCGACGGTCGCGTGATCGTCGATACCGCCCAGGCCGCTCCGAATCAGCCGGCCGGCCCGGTCACGATCAAGGTCAGCGAAATTCCGCTGGCCGGCCTGCGCGAAGCGCTGCAACTGATGCCCAACGGCGCACGCTGGGAAGTGGTGATGCCGGGCAGTGCCGCTTACGGCACCACCATTGAAGCCGGCGAGATGGCCAATCAGGCCGTCGTGTTCGACGTCAAGCTGGTGAGCTTCAAGTAAGCCCAACGCGGGCGCTGGCCGTTGGCCGGCGCTCGTTGCGTATAGCCACCTAGCATGGACCGCATCGCACCCGCATCTCACGAACGGCTCGCCTCCCGGCGGGCCGTTTCGCTGTGCGACCGCAAACGATTCCCGCGCGCAACGGGTGCGCGCAGAGGCCACGATGCGGTTCGCCGCAGCAAGAGGGAGGAGGCCGAATGGCGATGAGCGATCGTCCGCCGCCCGCGCCGGTCCGCGCTGTGCTCACGCCCTGCATCGGCGTCTGCACGCTCGATCCCGCCGGCTATTGCGACGGCTGCCTGCGCACCGCGGACGAAATCTGCGATTGGCTGGACATGAGCCAGGAACAGCGCTTGCACATCATGAACGTGGTGTTGCCCGAGCGCGAAGCCCGATCGACCGACGGCGGACTCGCGTCGTCGCACGCGTGAGCGGTGCTGGAAGTGTTGTTAACCGCCTGCGTCGCGTGGATTCGAGTCGAACCGCGCGCGCCGCATCGCGCATAATGCGCGGATGACGTTCGCGACACCGCCGCTTCCACGCTTGTACTCGACAGCCGCCGCGGCCGATCCGATGACGATGCTTCCCCGCGGCACACTGCATCCGCTGCATACCGCGCCGACGCACGCGCCTTGGAATCTCGAAGAACTGGCCGATCTGTTGTCGGATGCGCCGGCGGCCGAAGCCGCTGTGCTGGTGTGCTTGGTTCCGCGCCCGTCCGGCGTGCAGGTGTTGCTCACGCAGCGCAACGACCGGCTGCGCCACCATGCGGGACAGGTGAGTTTTCCCGGCGGTCGCATCGATCGCGACGACGACGGCCCGGTGGCCGCGGCGCTGCGCGAAGCCGAGGAAGAGATCGGTCTGGCCGCCGCGCAGACCACGCCGCTGGGCTTTCTCGACCCCTTGGTGACGATCACCGGATTCCGCGTGATGCCGGTCGTCGCGTACGTCGCACCGGAATTCGTCGCCGCGCCCAATCCCGACGAGGTCGCCGACGTGTTCGAGGTCGATCTGGATTATTTGATGCATCCGGCGCACTTGGAAAGCATCCCGCTGGAGTACCGCGGCCGTCGCCGCGAAGTGCTGCAATTCCGCAATTCGCCGCAAGCGCCCGAGAAACGTATCTGGGGCGTGACCGCATCGATCCTGTTCAATTTGCGCGAGCGTTTGGCGCGCGCGGGCGAGGTGACGCGATGAACGCGTGGCGGACCCTGGTCGATGCCGAAGCGCTGGCATCGCGCTTGAGCGAGTGCGCTGCGGTCGCGAGCGATGCGCATGCTCGTGAGCTTGTCGTTTTCGATGCCCGTTTCTCGCTTGCGGACCCGCAGGCCGGCGAAGCCGCATGGCGCGAAGCGCGCATTCCCGGCGCGCGTTATGCGCATTTGGATCGCGATTTGTCCGACATGCGTTCGCCGCATCGTGCGGGTAGCGGTCGACATCCTTGGCCGCAGGCCGATGCGTTCGTCGCTTGGCTCGCGCGCAACGGCGTCGGCGCGCAGACGCAGGTCGTCGCTTACGACGCCGGCGACGGCGCGTACGCCGCCCGGTTGTGGGCTTTGCTGCGCGC
>JADZBF010000116.1 GCA_020852215.1 Lysobacter sp.
CCGCGTTGGATGTCGGGTTGAAATCGATGCTGCAGGTGGCGTTGGACTATTTGCATGGGGCCAAGTCGACGTAAAATGCACAACATGCGCCCGACGCCCTCGAACAGGTTCACGAAATGAAAACAATGCTGCCATGCGCCTGGTTGCTGGCTACGGCCATCGCGACGCCCGCGCTCGCCGGGTCACCGCAACCGCCGGATATCGACGGAACGTATCGCGTGCGAGGCGAATGTTACGGCCGAACCCCCGAAGGCAAGTACGTGCCGTGCGTCGCGTGGAACGAATTGATGTTGAAGCCGAGCGCGGACGCGGGCCGCTACGCTTTCGCGCTCGAGACGACTATGTTCGCGACGACGCAGGGCGGTTGTTCGTTGGAAGGCGAGATGACCCTGCGGCGCGAACAGAATGCGTGGTACTTGATCGCCGAGCGCGACCAGACCAACGAATGCCCGGTGCGATTCAAGCTCGAACGCCGCGCATGGGCAATGGAACTTTCTCGCGACGAAGCCGATAGCGAAGCCTGTCGCCGCGCTTGCAGCAGCAACGCATCGTTGTCGACCGACCCGTTTCCGCTGCGGTCGCGGAAGAAATAACGCGGAAGAAATAATGCGGAAGTACGCGGCGCTTCGGTGTAACGTTCGACGCGCTCGCATTCCGGACACGCGCATGGCACACGACATCCCCCTCGGCCGCGAAGTCGCCTACCCGCAGCACTACGACCCCGGTCTTTTGTTTCCGATTTCGCGTCGCCTCGGTCGCGACGAGATCGGCATCGCCGACGAAGCCTTGCCCTTCATCGGCCACGATCGTTGGTACGCCTACGAATTGAGTTGGTTGGATACGCGCGGCAAGCCGCAGGCGGCGACGGCGACGTTCGCGGTGCCGGCGGATTCGCCGGAGTTGATCGAATCCAAATCGCTCAAGCTGTATTTGAACTCGCTCAACGCCAGCCGCTTCGACGACGCCGAGACCGTGCGCGCCACCATCGCCGCGGATCTGTCGGTGGCGGCGGGCGCGGAGGTGGCGGTTGCGTTCGGTGTGCCCGTGGCGACGCGGGCGGCGGACGAACACGAAGCGTCCATCGACGATCTTTCGATCGATATCGACGATTACGGCCCGCCGAATGCATCGTATTTGTCGATCGCCGACGATAAGACGGTCGACGAATGTCTGCGCTCGGATTTGCTCAAGTCCAACTGTCCCGTCACCGGCCAGCCGGACTGGGCGACGCTGCGCCTGCGCTACCGCGGTCCGCGGATCGATCGCGCGGGTCTGCTGCGTTATCTCGTGTCGTTCCGCGATCACGCCGAATTCCACGAGCAATGCGTCGAACGCATCTTCGTTGAAGTGCTGCGTCGCTGCGGACCGCATGCGCTGTCGGTGGAGGCGCGTTACACCCGGCGCGGCGGTTTGGACATCAATCCATGGCGGGCGACGCCCGATATGCCGATGCCCGCGCCGGAGCGCGAGATTCGACAGTAAAGCCTCAAGACGCTCGCGCCGCGTTTGCGCGGGCGCAAAAAAAAGCGACATCGGTCTGGAATCTTCACATTCGACGTGTCATCGTGTTCGTTCATCATCCGGGCAGGAGCCGTGACCCCATGACCACACCCGATAAGAAACCCGATTTTTCCGACGTACAAAGCACGGTGACCAGCACCGCGCAAGAGCGCCCCGATTTCAGCGACGTGAAAGCGACCGTCTCCTCGACCGCCGAAATGGTCGGCGGCGAAGGTGGTGGTGGCGGCGGCGGCGAACAGACCTACACCATCGAGAAGGGCGACACGCTCTCGGCGATCTCCAAGCGCTTCTACGGCAAGGCCAAGTACTGGTCGAAGATCTTCGAAGCCAATCGCGACACGATCGACAACGCCGACAAGATCTACCCCGGCCAAACGATCAAGCTGCCGCAGATCGACGTGGACGGCGATGGCGACCTGGACGATCCGTCCGACGCCTGATCTCTTCCCGCGAACACCGAAATTCCCTTTCCCTCACCGCATCGAGGACTGACGCATGAACCCTATCCGCACGCTCCGTACGCTCCAAACCGCCCTGCTCGTCGTCGCTGTCGGCAGCGTCGCATTGGTCGGTTGCAAGAAGAAAGAAGAGCCCAAGCCCGAACCCACGCCGGCCCCGGTCGCGACTCAGCCTGCGCCCGTTGCGGCGCCTGCGCCGACGGCGTCGGTCGCCACGGTCGACCTGGGCACCGCCGCCGGCCCGGACAAGAAACTCACCACGATGGTCTCGGGCTTCAAGCCCAAGGATAAATTCATCGTGTCCGTGGGCACGACCACCAGCGATCCGGCCGCAGCCGTCGCCGGCAAACTGACGGCGAAACTGACCTTCGCCAACGGCGCCGAAATCATGCCGGTCGAAGAAAAGACCCAGGATTTCAGCTTCACCGGCCCGGACACGACCAATTTCGAGTTCACCAAAGCCAGCGATTGGCCCGTGGGCAAGTACAAGGTCGAGATTCTGCTCGACGGCAACAGCGTGCAGTCGAAGGATTTCGAAGTCACCAAGTAAGCCATACGCAACACCGCTTCCAACGCGAAGGGCGCGACATCGGTCGCGCCCTTCGTCGTTATAACGATGCCGTGAGCGACATCGCGCGCGTTTCACTCTTTCCGAAGGCGACGATAAATCCCGAGAAACGAGAGCTGCCAGTGCGCGCCCTCGTCGTCGGACGTCTCCCAGCGCTGCTCCACGCTGCTGTCCTCGCGCGGCGTCCACACGATGCGTTGCCGCTGTTGGCCACCTTTGCCGTCGGGCAAGACGCCTTCCATCGCCATCGCGCCGTCGTCGCGCAAGCCGCCTTCGAGTCGCAGCACGACGCCGTCGGAACCGATCCAGAACTGCGTCCAGCGTTTCGCTTCGCGATCGTAGACGTTGAGGCTGTGGCCATCGCGGCCGCCGCTGTTCACCCAATGCTCGCGCAGCGCGCAGCCGCTGGCGACGCGCACGATGGCGTTGCGGCCGACGATCGTGTCCAGTTTCGGCCCCCCGGTCACGTCCCACTCGCCCAGCCAGAAATCGAACTGTCGGTGTTCCGGCGCTTCGCAGGCGGGCGGCGGCGTTTGCTGCGCCGCAGCGGGCGCGAGCGTCGCAACGAGCGGTAACAGTGCCAACAGCGAAAACGTACGAGCGCGACGGCGCATCGGGTCTCTCCCGGAAATGAAGGTTCAAAACGCAGCCTAGCCGATCGAACGCGGGCCACGCGTGATATCGCTTGGCGGTGCGACATGCATCTGCGCAACGATCGCGTTGTCGAGCGAGGCCATTCGCGTTCGTCGACGCATCTGGATTACGCTGTGCGCCGTTTCCGCCCGAACCCACGCACATCGCCGCCATGTCCGCCATCGCACCGCTCGACGACGACAACCTCGAACGCCTCTCCGAATTGCTCGACGCGCGCGCGGTGCCGTTCAAAGGCCTGAACCTGGAAGCCCTGGATGGGTTTCTGTCCGCGCTGGCGGTCAGCCCCGAAACGGTGCCGACGGACGAATGGCGGCCGGTGGTGTGGGGCGGCAAACCGCCGCGATGGCGCGACGCCGAGGAAGCCGCCGACGTCGATGCGCTGCTCGCCGGCCATGTGCGCTTGGTCGAGCAACGCGTGCGCTACGACGGCGACGATCTGCCGGATCGTCTCGCGCCATTGATTTGGTTGCCCGAAGACCCGAGCGCGCACAGCGACGATGCGTTGGATGTCGGTCGCGATTGGGCCGAAGGCTTTTTGCGCGGCGTCGAATTGCGCGAAACCGCTTGGAGCGCGTGGTTGGACGAGCATGCGTGGATTGATGAGATTCTGGGATTTCTCGATCGTTTGGTCAGCGGCGAGATTCTTGGCGAAACCACCGGCAAAACCACCGGCGAAACCACCGACGAAACGGCCGCCGATGCGCCGGAAACCTTGAGCTTCGACGAGCGCATGGGCATCGTGATCGAACTGCCCGGCATGCTCGCGGACCTGCATCATCACCGCATCGAGATGCTCACGCCGCGCACGCCGATCCGACGCGAGGCCGTGCCCGAACGCAACGATCCGTGCCCCTGCGGCAGCGGCAAGAAATACAAGAAATGCCACGGCGCGTAAGCCTCGTGCGCCGCGGGTGGCACAGGCACGAGAACACGCGTGCGAATTCGAACGATTCGCATCCAGCATCGTGTGGCATCCGTCATGTCCGCGTTGCCTTATCCGATTGATCTCGATCAAGTACGTCGCGCTACGATCGACGAAAGTGACCGGCATCGTTTTCAGGACGCAGGCGCATGCCGCAATTCAAGACGCGAAAATACGCATGGCCCGTGCGTGCGATCCATTGGCTCAGCGCGATATTGATTTTAGTCGCTTATCTCACCAGCGAATTGAGCGAGGAAATCGAAGAAGGCGAATACGCCGGCCCCGATTGGCACGTCGCTGCCGGTCTCTCGCTGCTGTTGCTGTTTCTTCCGCGCGTGTTGGCGCGCGTATTGACGCGGACGCCGCCGATCGTACCGCCGCCCGCGCGTTGGTCGGTGTTGGCTGCGAAGCTGACGACGCTGGCGCTGGTGCTGTTCGTCGTCGTGCAGCCGGTGCTGGGCGTGTTGCTGGTGTGGTCCGAAGGCCACGCGCTCGTCGTACCGTTTCTCGACATCGCGATACCGCCGATGGTCGCTTTGGGCCACGGCGCGGAAGACACGTTGGAAGAGGCGCACGAACTCTTGGGCAATGCGTTTTACGCGGTGATCGCGTTGCATGCGCTCGCGGCGTTGTGGCACCACTTCGCGCGTCGCGACGACACGCTGCGTCGCATGCTGTGATCCTGCGGCGGCCGCGGCTCAGCCCGCCAACCAACGCACCAAACGATCGATCTTGCCGCGATACGGCGGTTTGATCAGATCGGTCGCGTTCATCCGCGCTTGCCACAGCACCGGCATCGCCTTGGTGAACGCATCGAACCCCGCAGGGCCGTGATACTGGCCCATACCGCTGGGGCCGATGCCGCCGAACGGCAACTCGGTCGCGGCGAAATGCAGCAAAGTGTCGTTGACGGTGACGCCGCCGGCGATCAAACGCGAGAGGATGCGTTCCACCGTCGCGCGATCGCGGCTGAAGGGATACAACGCCAACGGACGTTCGTGGGTCTCGACGTATGCGATGGCATCGTCGAGCGACGTATAGCCGAGGATCGGCAGAATCGGCCCGAAAATTTCGTCCTGCATCGCTTTCGCGTCGTCGCCCGGTTCCAGAATCAACGTCGGCGGCAGCAAGCGCTCGGCGTCGGCGCGCGCATCGTCCACCTCGGCCAAGGCGATCACCTGCAGGCCGCGTGCGTGCGCGTCGTCGAGATAACCGCGCAAGCGGCGATACTGCCCCTCGTTCACCACGCGCGTGTAATCGTTCGCGCCGCGCATGTCCGCGCCGTAGCGCGCATGCACTTGCGCGCGCAGCGCATCGACGAAGGCGTCGCGGCGCGCGGCATCGATCAGAATGTAATCCGGCGCGATGCAGGTCTGGCCGCCGTTGAACCACTTGCCGCTGGCGAGGCGCGCGGCTGCTTGTTCGATCGGAAAATCCGGCGCCACGATCGCAGGCGATTTACCGCCCAATTCCAGCGTGAGCGGCGTGAGGTTCGGCGCCGCCGCGGCCATCACTTTGCGGCCGACGGCGGTGGAGCCGGTGAACACCAGATGATCCAGCGGCAACGCCGCGAATGCCGACGCGAGTTCGGGGCCGCCGAGCGCCACCGCGACGCGATCCGCCGGAAACACATCGGCCAACAGCGACTGCAGCCACGCGCTGGTGCGCGGCGTGTGCTCGGAGGGTTTGACGAAGACGTGGTTGCCCGCGGCGATCGCGGTCGCCAGCGGAATCAACGCGAGATTCACCGGATAATTCCACGGCGACATCACGCCGACCACGCCCACCGCTTCGCGTCGAATGTGCGCGCGCGCCGGCCACAAACGCCAACCGACCGACGCGCGCTTGGGCCGCATCCAGCCGCGCAGATGCTTGCGCAGATGATCGATCTCGGCCACCACGGTCATGCCGTCGGCGATCAATGTTTCGTGCTCGGAACGATGGCCGAAATCCGCGCGCACCGCCGCTTCCATGTCGCCCATCCGCGCTTTGAACGCCGCTTTCAAACGCGCCAAATCGTCCATGCGCTGCGCGTAGTCGGGTTTCCTGGCGCGCCAGGCCGCGCGCAGGCGGTCGAGCGTCGGCGCCAGTTCGGTGATTTGATCGGCGGCCCCGACGGCCGACGGCGCGCGTTCGCCCTCGGGCACCGGGGCATTCTGGTCGCTGCCGCCGTGTCCGGCGGCGATCGCGATGTTGACGGCAGTCGTGGCCGCGATGATCGCGGCGGTCGAGGATGTGTTCATGCCCGCAGTTTAGAACGACCCGGCCGGCCGTGCTTAAATGCCGCGAACCCACGCCGCCGCCACGCCATGACCGACGCCCGCTCTCTCATCCGCCCGTATCTCGAACACCTGCCCACGCTGGGCGAACGGGTCTACATCGACCCCGCCGCCGTCGTCATCGGCGATGTGGAACTCGGCGACGACGTGTCCATCTGGCCGACCACCGTCGTTCGCGGCGATGTCAATTTCATTCGCATCGGCGCGCGCACCAATATCCAAGACGGCACCGTCGTTCACGTCAGCCACGACGGCCCGCACGCTAAGCTCGACGGCTTCGCCACCCGCATCGGCAGCGACGTCACCATCGGCCACTAAGCCATCATTCACGCCTGCACCATCGAAGACGCGGTGTTGATCGGCATGGGCGCGATCGTCCTCGACGGCGCGGTGATCAAGAAACACGCATTGGTCGGCGCGGGCGCTCTCGTGCCGCCGGGCAA
>JADZBF010000117.1 GCA_020852215.1 Lysobacter sp.
CGATGCAATCCTCCAAGCGCTGCTCGCGTCGCCAGACCCGGCGACCCAGCGCGCAAGGACCCGCGCAGCGCACGCGGTGCGCCGGATGCGCGGACACGTCGAGATCACGCTCGGCATGGGCCGCAGGCGAACGGCGACGATCGCCGTGGCGAACGCCAAGCGCCGCGAAGAAATCGCGACGTTTGCCGTCCTGGCCGGAGCGGCGTGATATGGCACGCACCCGGCGACAACAACCCGCTGACGGGGCCGACGAACAGCACAGCGCGGCCAAGGACGCCTTGGGCGCGGCGCAAGCGCTGGCGCGCGAGATGCTGGACGTAGCGCGCAGCGACGCCCGCTGCGGCGAGGTGATGAGCAAGGCCCGTGCCGCGGTCGAACACGGCTCGAAGCTCGCGCTCGAATTCGAGTTCGGCGCGCAATCGCGAATCGTGCTCTCGGTGAAAGACGGGCGCGGAAATCGCGTCGCGCTCGCGTCGGTTCAAGTCATCACACCGAGCGCTCCGATGCATTGACCAGTTCCTCACGGAGCGCGCTATCATGCGCACGTCGCCGCGCAACGCGTCGACAAAGCGCGCAACGCGCTCCAGCTTGAAGCCTGATCCATCCGCTTCCCGGAGCCGTTTCCATGCGCATCGCAACCGCAACGCCTTTCGTTCTGAAACTCGCCAAGCCCGATGCGGCCGGCGAGTTTTCCGGCCTCGCCGCAACCTGGGCCGTCGATCGCGACGGCGAAGCCTTCCGCCGCGGTGCCTTCGCCGAATCACTCGCGTCCTGGCGCAAGCGCGGCTCGCTGCCGCCGCTGCTCTGGCAACACGACCCAGCCGAACCGATCGGCGTCCTGATCGACGCGCAGGAAACCGCCGCCGGCCTCGAAGTCGTGGGCCGCATCGCACTCGGCACGAACAACGGTCGGCGCGCCCACGCGCTGCTGCAAGCCGGACCCGGCGCGCTCGCGCTGTCGCCCGGCTTCGTCGTCTTGGACATGGACCACGGCGCGCGCGTCCCGACATTCACGCGCATTGATTGGGCAGAGCTGTCGCTCGTATCAGTGCCGGCGCAGGCTGGCGCGATCGTGACCGCCGTCAAGTCCATGGCGGAACGATTCTCCAGCCGCAAAGACTTTGAACATGCAGCTCGCGACGCGCTGCACCTGTCGGCAAACGAAGCGAAACGTCTCGCTGCCGGCGGATGGGCTGCCCTGACTCGCGACGAGTCCGAAGCGGCCGAACACGCACCACTATCCGCGACCGTCAAGGCCGCACTTTCTCGAATCGCCAACGCGAGGTAATCGACATGAACACCGCAACCATTCGCACGAAGAACTATCAGGGCGCCGACGGCGACGCCGCCGCCGCGCTGTTGACGAAGGCCGCGCAGACGATCGAGGCCGTCGCCACCGAACAGAAGGAAATGAAGGCCAAGCACGGCGAGATTCTGGCGCGCCTGCAGGAAACGGAACAGAAGCTCGCACGCGATGACGGCTATGGCGCAGCCGCGCCCACGAACGCCGGCCGCATGCAGTTCAAGAGCATCACCGAATCCGAATCCTTCGAGCACTTCCGCCAGCGCCGCATGGATCGCAGCGAGCGCTATTCGCTGCCGCTGTCGATCAAGGCGCTGCTGACGGACACCGGCGACCCGGACACTGCAAACGGTCTCTATCCTGGCCGCGTGGAACGCCTGCCCGGCCTGCACGGCTACGCGATGCGTCCGCTTCGCCTGCTCGATGTTCTGACGGCAGTACCGCAGACGACCGGCACGTTTGAGTATGTCCGCATTTCGGCATCCGGCGGCGCTGAAGTCCAAGACGGCGAGGGCGACGAAAAGGCCCCGATGCGATTCGACGGCGAACTCGTCACCGGCCGCGTCGCGACGATCGCGGTGCACACGACTTGCAGCGCGCAAGTCTTGGATGACGACACGCAATTGCAGGCCGAGCTGTCGCGCATCCTGGCGCATTCGGTGGTGGCGAAGATCGAACAGCAATTGATCGTCGGCTCCGGAACCGGACTGCACATTGAAGGGCTGCACACTGCCGCCACGGCGATCGCGACATCGCCGGATTCAATCGTCGATCGCCTCGGCACCGCCATCGTTGCCATGGAAACCGACGGCCATTCGCCCAACGTGATTTTGCTGAACCCGACGGATTGGTTCACGGTCCAAACCATGAAGTCCGCCGATGCCCGCTACCTGTTCGGCAACCCCGCCGCGCCGGCAGCGCCGACGTTGTGGAACCGCGCCATCATCACCAATCCGAACGTTCCGGCCGGGACCGCAGTCATCGGCGACACGGCGCAAACCGAAGTCCGCGACCGCATGCAGCCGACGGTTTTCCTGTCGCGCGATCACTTGGACTACCGCACGCGCAATCTGGTCCTGATCCTGGTCGAGGCTCGCCTCGGTCTCGCGATCTTCAACGAATCGGCATTTCGCCGGGTTGACCTGGGCTCACTCACCTGATGTTGCCGGGATGGACTGACGATGCCCGGCCGCGCTCCTTACCGTCGTCAGTGCGGCCTGCTCGTGCCGCGTAGCAATCGAGCACGCCC
>JADZBF010000118.1 GCA_020852215.1 Lysobacter sp.
AGCGCTCGTTGTCGCGTTGATGCAGGCCGATCGAGGGTTCGTCCAGCACGTACATCACGCCGACCAAGCCCGCGCCGATCTGCGAAGCGAGTCGGATGCGCTGCGCTTCGCCGCCGGAGAGTGTATCGGCCTTGCGTTCGAGCGTGAGGTAATCGAGGCCGACATCGACCAGGAAATTCAGGCGGTCGCGAATTTCCTTGACGATTTTGGTCGCGATCTCCCCGCGCCAACCGCTGAGTGTCAGCGTGCTGAAGAACGCCAGCGCTTCGTCGATCGGCAGCACCACCAGCGACGGCAGCGGTCGGTCGGCGACGAAGACGTTGCGCGCCGCGCGGTTCAAGCGCGCGCCGCCGCAGTCCGGGCAGGCGCGTTCGCTGATGTATTTCGCCAATTCCTCGCGCACCGCGGGCGATTCGGTTTCGCGGTAGCGGCGTTCGAGATTCGGCAGAATGCCCTCGAATTTATGCTTGCGCTGGGTGCGGCCGCCGGCGTCGGTCAAATAGTTGAACGCGATGACTTCGCCGCCGCTGCCGTTGAGTACAGCGTCGCGCACGCGCTCGGACAATTCCTGCCACGGCGTATCGACGCTGAAGCCGTAGTGCTTGGCGAGCGATTGGATCAGTTGGAAGTAATACACGTTGCGCCGGTCCCAGCCGCGCACCGCACCGGCGGCGAGCGACAGTTCCGGATGCGCCACCACGCGCACCGGGTCGAAGAATTGCGTGATGCCCAGGCCGTCGCAGGCCGGGCAGGCGCCGACCGGCGAGTTGAACGAGAACAGGCGCGGTTCCAGTTCCGGCAGCGCGTAATCGCAGACCGGGCAACTGTATTTCGAGGAGAACAACAGCGGTTCGGCGTTCGCGTCGTCGAGCGACTGCGCCATCGCCATGCCGTCGCCGAGCTTCAGCGCGGTCTCGAAGGATTCGGCGAGGCGCTGTTTCAAATCTTCGCGCGGTTTGAAGCGGTCGATCACCGCTTCGATCGTGTGTTTCTGGCGCAACGCCAGCGGCGGCACCGCGTCGATCTCGTGCAGCACGCCGTCCACGCGCACGCGCACGTAGCCCTGCGCGCGCAGTTGCTCGAACACCTGCGCGTGTTCGCCTTTGCGCTCGCGCACGACCGGCGCCAACAACATCCAGCGCTGCTCGGCGGTTTTCGGATCGTTCGCCAGCGCGAGCACTTGATCGACCATCTGGCTGACGGTCTGCGCTTCCAGCGGGAAATGATGATCCGGGCAGCGCGGCGCGCCCACCCGCGCGTAGAGCAAGCGCAGGTAGTCGTAGATTTCGGTGATGGTGCCGACGGTCGAACGCGGATTGTGCGAGGTCGATTTCTGTTCGATCGAGATCGCCGGGGACAGTCCCTCGATGTGATCGACATCGGGCTTTTCCATCACGCTCAGGAACTGGCGCGCATAGGCCGACAGCGACTCGACGTAACGGCGCTGGCCCTCGGCGTAGATGGTGTCGAACGCCAGCGACGATTTGCCCGAACCCGATAAGCCTGTGATCACGATCAGCTTGTCGCGCGGCAGATCGAGATCGATGTTTTTCAGATTGTGGGTACGCGCTCCGCGAATGCGGATGGTGTCCAGGGCCATTGCAGGGTCCGTAGGCGGCGGGGGCGGCCTCATTCGCCCCCGAACATGGTGTCGAGGGCGAGGAGAACCAACCCGCTAGCCTACCGAGCCGCCGAGTCCGGAGCAAACCGGCCCGGCGGCGTCGTTACGGCATCACTGCCGAGCGGGCAACAGTTCGAAGCGCATCGGCGCGCCTCCGGGCGGCGGTGGCGTCGTGCCGGTGTCGGGCGTCGAGCCATCGGGGTTTTGCCCCCAGCCGCGGGTTTCGATCGCGGACGGATGCACGCCGCTCAGGATCAACTGGGCTTTGATCGCTTCGGCGCGCTGTTTGGACAGGAACACATCGTTGCCGGCGTCCTTGGTGGCGACGATCGGACCGACGATCCGCAGCCGCGTGCCGGGCGGGGCCGCGGCGATTGCTTTCGCCGCCTGCGCCACCGTGGCCAAGCTGCTTTCGCTGACATTGCCTTTGCCTTCGTCGAAGCGCACCGGCATCAGGTTCAACGCGCGCGTCAATTTCACGGCGTCGGGATTCGGCGCCGCCGCCAAGGCTTGCAGTTCGGCGATCACCGGCGTGTTTTCGGCGTCGGCCAAGAGGCCTTCGAGCTTGGCGTTCGGGAAGGTTTTGCGGATGGTCTCGCGCAGATTCGCGAGGGTGGTGTCGGCGACTTGACCGCTCAACACGATGCGGTCGCCCTCGAATCGCAGGGCGGCGCCTTGGGCGGCCTCGAACGCGCGCAGGACCGGCTCCAAGCCGGCGGACCACGCGGCGGCGCGCGCGACGGCGTCGACTTCGATCGCGCCGTTGGCTCGCCCACCCGGGTAAACCGTCTGCAGCGTGGTGTCCAAAGCGTCGCGGGTGGCCTCGTCGGCGACCGCGCCGCCGAAATCGATGCGGCCGGCATTGTTGGCCAGCGTGAGATGCGCATCGAAGGGTTCGCGCACGGGTACCGTCGTGGTTTTCGGTGCGGTGGTGCGTGCGGGCTCCTCGGGTTTGCAGCCGGTCGCGGCCAGCGCGAGCGCGCTCAAGGCGGCGAACAACAGCGGCCGCAACGAGGCTTCGGGGATACGCGACATGAAGGGACGGGTCGGTGAGAACGCGGTGCGCTGCGCGCGCGACGAGTTGTGCATGGGAACCTCGAAACTGGGGTCAGCGAAACTGGGGGCAGGGTCGATCGTGAAACGTGCGATGCGATCCGCGCGAGCGCTGCGCCGAACGCGAGAGAGGGTGAAAATCGCAGCGGCGATACGCTCGTATCGAGCCTATGCCGAGAAAAGAGAGGGCCCGTCGCCGGGCCCCCTCGAAAGGAACGATCGGATCGGTCTCGAGAACGAGACCGATCCGGAACGTACCGGCCGACGATCAACGCAGACGGTCGTTCTTCACCACGCCGTTGCGCGTACGGATGCCGACGACCGGCGCGCTCGCCGCGACAGCGGCGTTGCTGCCCGGACGCAGGCTGGAGATGCCGACCGACCGCGCCGAAGCGTAGTTGATCGTGACCTCGTCCGAGCACTCGCTGGTGCCCTGGTTGCAGATCTTGTAGGTCATCGCGCCGCTACCGACGATGCGGAAATTGTCGGTATAGGTGTAGGTGTTACGACGCGAGTTGTAGATCAAACCGTTGCGGTAGATGTCCACGTTGGCCTTGCCGTGCTTCCACGTCAGCGTCACGCGCGTGCGGTGGTTGCTCAACTGCTCGACCGATGCCGCTTGCTTGTACGGATAGTTCGGATCGATGAACGTGTTGTACAGCGAGAAGCCCGACGAAGCCGAGAAGCCGCGGATCGTCACGTACCAGGTGCCGGAGCGCGGGGCGGCGAAGAAGCAGGTCTCTTCGTTGCCGAAGCGGAACGGACGGCAGTCGTACGAAGACGTGGTCGGCGGCGCGCCGTACTTGACGTAGATATCGGCGTCGCCGGTACCGCCGTACATCGCGAACAACAGATGCGACGAACCGTTCGGCACGACCAACTGATACTTGATTTCGGCATTCGCGCCGACAGTCAGGCCGGACAGGATGTCGCCGTTGAACAACTCGGTGGCCGGCGGCGGCGGCGGCGGCGGCGGCGGGTCGGACGGCAGCGGATCGGTGCCGTTGGCGACGCGGACCGAAGCCGTGGCGTCGGCGATACCGGTGCCGCAGGGCTGCTCATAGGAACAACCGCCCGGGAAGCCGCCGTTGGCGTACGCGGTGTTTTCGATGATCTTCTTCACCTGCGCCGGGGTCTTCGGCGTGGTCGAAGCCGACTGGATCAGCGCCGCGATGCCTGCGACGTGAGGAGCGGCCATCGAGGTGCCGGCATACCAAGCGTAGCCTTCGGCGCCTTGATCGGTCAGGCCAAGGTTCAGCGTGGACAGCACGTTATCGGCCGCCGGGCTGGCGCCGGTGCCGCCCGGAGCGGCCACATCGACCACCGGACCGTAGTTCGAGTAATCGGCGAGGGTGCCGGTCGGGCCGACCGCGGACACGCTGATGACGTTGTTGCAGCTCGCGGGCTGTTCGCTCGCGGCGTCGCCGCCGGAGTTGCCGGCCGCCACGACGACGGTCGTGCCGCGGGCCACCGCAGCGTCGATCGCGGTCTGGAACGCAACGCTACACGCACCGCCGCCGCCCAAGCTCATGTTCAGCACTTCGGCCGGGTTGGCGTTCGCCGGAATGCCGGCGACCGTGCCGCCCGAGCCCCAAGCGATGGCGTCGACGATGTCGGAGGTGAAGCCGCCGCACTTGCCGAGGACGCGCAGGGGCAGGATTTTGGCATCCGAGGCGACACCAGCGACGCCAGCGCCGTTGTTGGTCGCTGCGGCGATGGTGCCGGCCACATGGGTGCCGTGCCAACTGCTGTCTTCCGGAATGCCGAAGAAGTTGCATTCGCCGTCGTGCCAATCGCCCGGATCGTTCGGGTCGGCATCGCGACCGTCGCCGTCGACGGCGGTATCGATGTCGGCGATGAAGTCGTAACCCGGCACGGTTTGACCGGCCAGTTCGGTATGCGGGGTGATACCGGTATCGATCACGCCCACCACCACGCCGCTACCGCGGGTGATGTCCCAAGCCGGTTCGGCGTTGATGCCGCCGGCGCCGTTCTTGTAATGCCATTGCTGCGCGTACAGCGTGTCGTTCGGGACCAGGCGCGGCTGCATCTTGGCGTCGACTTCCACCGCCAGAACGTTCGGATCTTTCAGCAGTTCGACCATCAACGCCTTGGATTCGTCGCGGTTGAGCTTGCGGTCGGTGCGAATCAAATCCGCGCCGGTGGACAGCGAACGGCCCATGCGCACCGTGGTGCCGGCGGCCTTCGAAGCGGCGGCCAGCTTGCCCTGGAAGGCGGAGGCGTTGGCTTTGGCCGAGGCGGTGCTGGCGTAGGTGACGATGAAACGGTCGGACGTTTCGTTTTGCGCAAGCTGCGAGGTTTTCGCCGAAGGCGCGGTGACTTTATTGACGATCGCCGCACGACCGCCGGAATACGCCATCGGGGCGATGGCGGCTGCGGCGGCGACGGCGATGGCGCTGAGCTTCAGCGCATCGAGTCTTTTACGAGAACTCATGCAAACTCTCCTTCATGGGACACACATGACGAACGAATTCCGATGCGGAGGGCATCGGAAGCGATATCCGAGGGCCGTGGAACCGGACCGTCGGAAAAGGGATAAGGTGCTCGCGCGGCGTATCGCGCGATGAGATCGGTGAACAGGGCGAGCAGGAAAAAAATCGGCGACGCGCGATCCGGAGCGGTGCGAGAAGTCGCACGAGGCGCCCGCAGCAGATGCGCAGCGCGTCCGCAGCGGAAATGTCTGTGGTCGAATGAACACGACGCATGTCGATAGCGAAGACGTAACGACGTCAAACGGGGCCCCTGTCCTTAAAATTTCGCCGCGACTGTTGATGGGCCGCGACTGCGTACGATCATGAAGATCGTCTTTCCGATATGCCGGTATGCCCCCTGTATGCATCCGGACAACATTCGAGCCCCGAGACTAATCCGCTCGACGCCGCGCTCGCAAGTGCCGCCCCCGGTGAGTGGGCGAGAGAAACGGGGGCCGGGACGCTCGACTGCGAGCGTCTTGTCGTTGGCGTATCCGTAGATCATCGAAATTGCCGCGGCGCACAATTCCGTGACAAA
>JADZBF010000119.1 GCA_020852215.1 Lysobacter sp.
CCATGCCGGGCACCAACACGAACACCAGCGCTCCGAACACCGGCGCCACCAGCGGTGCCACCAATCCGACCGCGAATACGGGCGCCACACCCGGCGCCAACACGAACACCAGCGCTCCGAACACCGGCGCCACCAGCGGTGCGACCAATCCGACGGCGAATACAGGCGCCACACCCGTCCCCAACACGAACACCAGCACTCCGAACACCGGCGCCACCAGCGGTGCGACCAATCCGACGGCGAATACAGGCGCCACACCCGGCCCCAACACGAACACCAGCGCTCCGAACACCAGCGCCACCAGCGGTGCGACCAATCCGACGGCGAACACCGGCGCCACCAGCGGTGTGACCAATCCGACGGCGAACACGGGCGCCATGCCCGGCGCCAACACGAACACCGGCGTTCCGACAGGCTCAACCAGTGGATCGAGCGGCAACGCCGTGACGCCGCCCACCGGCAACGTCACCGCTGCGCCGAACACCAACGTCACCCCGCCGCCCGTTTCGACCGTTACGGTTCCGCCCGTCGGATCCAGCACGACGCTGGCATCGCCGAACTCGGCTCTCAACGGCAACGCGAATTCCGGTAATGGCGCCAACGGCAGCGGTAGCGGCAACACCGGAGGCAGCGGTTCCGGCGGTAGCGGCGGCGGTAGCGCCTTTCAATCTTCCGCGCCCTTACCAGTGACGAATCTGGGCAGCACCACGACGACACCGCCCTCGCAGCCCACGTCCACCACTTCGCCGCCGATCATTCCGGCGACGCCCCTCGCCACGCAGGACAACCGCGGTCTGAATCCGTCCGCCAGCACGGTGCCGGTGAACAATCCGTCCACCAACCCGCCGCTCGGCGGCAATCCGCCCGGCAGCGGCGCCGTCGCACGCACGACCGAAGTCATCAATGCGATGCCCGATCGGACCGCACTGCCGCAGGACAGGGAAAGCCAACAGAAGATCACCACGGCGGTAGCGACGAATTTGGTGCAGCAGCAGATCATCGATCCCAACGGCCGAGGTTCGCCGAACATGCAGGCCGCGATGGGCACCGGAGCGAACAGCAACACGCTGTTCGTGATCACCGACCGTGACTCGCCGACCGCGCGAGTCGCGCCCACCGACATCGTGCAAGCCCAGGGTCAATCGTTACCGACGCTGCAATCCAACCTCACCGCCGCTGTCGCGAACGTACAACCGACGCCGACGCCGCCAGGGCCAACGCCCGGCGCGCCGACCGTCGATCAACCGGCGGCGCCGCAAGGCACGCGTTCGCTCTGAGTCGTCAGCGTATGGTCGGTCTCGAACGATCGATCTTGCGAACTCCGCTCATCGAAAAGCCCGTCGTTCGCACGACGGGCTTTTTCTTTGGTCACGCATATCGACTGCGACGTTACGCTCGACGGCGGGTCATTTCGTCGGCGGTTCGAACACCGCGATCGATTCGACGTGCGCGGTGTGCGGAAACATATCCATCGCGCCCGCGGCCTTCAGCGTCCAACCGCGTTCGTTGACCAGATAACCGGCATCGCGCGCGAGCGAACCGGGATGGCAACTCACGTACACGATGCGCTTCAAGCCTTTCAGCGGCAATTGTTTGAGCACCGCATCGGCGCCCGAGCGCGGCGGGTCCAGCAACAGTTTGTCGAAACCGCCGCGCATCCACGCATGGCCGGCGAGGTCCTGCGCCAAATCTGCAGCGTAGAACTGCACGTTCGTCATGCCGTTGCGCTGGGCGTTCTCTCTTGCGCGCGCGACGAGCCCGGCCTCGCCTTCCACGCCGACGACTTCGCGCGCCACACGCCCGAGCGGCAGCGTGAAATTGCCCAATCCGCAGAACAAATCGAGGATGCGATCCTCCGGCCCGGCGTCGAGCAGTTCCAGCGCCAGCGCGATCATCTTGCGATTCAAACCGGCGTTGACCTGGATGAAATCCAACGGCCGAAAACCGAAGTCGATATTCCAATCCTCGAGGCGGAACGCCAATTCCGGCGATTGCGGCCACAGCGCATGCACCGAATCCAGGCCGCCCGGCTGCAGAAAAATCGCGAATGCGTGTTCGCGCGCGAACGCGATCAGCGCCTCGCGATCGCGATCGCCGAGCGGCTGCAGATGGCGGAACACCAACGCGACGCCGCAGAACTCGGCCTTAGCGTCGCCGACGATGAATTCGATCTGCGGAATGTCGCTGCGCGCGTCGAGGCCATCGACCAAGGCGGAAATCGCGCCGAGTTTTTCGCCGATCGCCGGCACCACCGTGTAGCAGACCGATAAATCCGCGACGAACCGAGGGTCGGTTTCGCGAAACCCCACCAGCGTTTTTTCTTTCTTTTCCACTCGACGCACAGACAAGCGCCCCTTGCGTCTATAGCCCCAGGCCGCATCGCTCAGCGGCGGCAACAAGGTCTTCGCCTGCACATGACCGATGCGCTGCAGGTTATCGAGCAGCACGTCTTGCTTGGCGAGAATCTGTTTGTCTTCGGCCAGATGCTGCAACACGCAGCCGCCGCAAACGCCGAAATGCGGACAGCGCGCGGGCACGCGATCGGGCGAGGCCGACACCACCTCGACCGTCATCGCCTCGTCGAAATGCCGCGACTTGGCCGTTTGCTTCGCCATCACCCGCTCGCCCGGCAACGCACCCGCGACGAACACCGCTTTGCCGGGCTGCCCGTCGACGCTGCCGCGTCGCGCGACCCCGCGACCGTCATGGCTCAGGTCGAGAATCTCGAGTTCGAACGGCGTTTGATTGATGCGATTGCGGGCCACGTGCAGGTTTCGAGCGAAGGCGGGGCGCGCATTGTCGCAGAAAGCGCGCGGCGATCTCGCCGTAGCGCTGGCCCCAAAGGAAAAACGCGACCGAATGGTCGCGTTTTTCGTCGTACTGCTATCGCTCCAATCCTAATGGATTCATTTCTGCTTCCATGCCCCACCGCGCTGATACCACCAACCCGATTTCGCGCTATCGACCCACTGTTTCGCGAACACGCTGCGGATCTGGCCTTCCCACTCCGGGTGGCCGTTGGCGACGGCGATTTCGCGGTACACGGCTTTGCGGTCGCGGTTTTCGTCGGCCACGGCGGTGTTCACCGGCACACGATCCTTCAACGCGATCGCGGCGGCATCGCGCACCACCACCAAACCGTCTTCGCCGAAACCCAGCGCGCCGGAATCGAAGTGCGGGCGCAAGTCGTTGTCGAAACGTTGTTCCATCCGCGATTGGATCGCGCGGATCGCCGGCGTCTGGATATTGAAATCCGGCTGGCTCTGCGCGTAGGCGGGCGAGATGCCGATCAGCATCAGCGGGTCGAAAGCGAGGTGACTTTCGCGGGTCGGCTGGACCGGCGCGCGCAGCGCCATTCCGCCGCCGGGCGTCTGCGCCGGTGGCGCCGCATCGTTGATGACCTTTTCGACGAACTCCTTGGCCGCTTCCTTGGCCTCGGCCGCCGGGAAATAAACGTTGATGGTGACGCAGGCGCTGAGCAGCAGCGTTGCGGCGACGGGAACGGCGAACCAGCGGCGCATGGACGATCTCCAAAAGAGGGTAGGACTGGGGTACAACAGGGCTACGACGGGCATACGGCTAGAGTAAGCGACAACGGGCGACGACGACGGCGCGGCGGGCCTATTCGACGACGGGTTTGATATCCCCCGAGCCGATGGCCGCCAACCGCTCGACCAGGGTCGGCCAATCCACCCGACGCTTGAAACCCACCACATTCAAGCGCGGCAGCCCCGCGCCTTCGACGATAGTAAATCCGTCGTTGTCTGAACGGGGGCTCGCCGGTTCGGCGCTTCCCGCCTTCGCATCGGTCGCCGCCGCGAACCCATCGAGGCTGTCCAGCCCCCCCATCGCGCAGACTTCGTTGCGCAAGCGGCAGGTGATGCCGATACGGCGATAGCCGAAATCGTCGAACAGCCCGATGAGCTGGCCTTGCAGGCTGGTGACGAACGACGCGTCGCCGACGCTGGAAATGTTCTGCACCGCGCGTTGGCTGATGCGTTGACGTTCGCGTCGCCGCTTGGCGGCATCGCGATCGGTATGCAGATCGGCATCGAACGAGGTCGCGGACCAATCGACCAAGCGGATATTGCGAATGCTGCCGTCCAAACGGCCGGTGATGCTGCCGAAATCGAAGACTTCGGTGACGCTGCGCAGATCGAGATCGTCGAGCGCCAGATCGGCCGACAGCGTCGGCGCCACGCCGAACGGGCGTTCCATCGCCAGCGACGAGAGGCTGACGCGGCCATCGAACACGTCCATCGCCAAACCGCCTTCGAAACTCAAACGATCGTCGACATAACGCGCATCCGGAATGCGGCCGCCGAGCGTGCCGCGGAACGCCGGCCAACCCAGCGCCTGCGACAGTTTGCCCAGGTCCATCTCTTCGAGCGTGAGGCCGAAGCGGCTTTGCAGCCCTTGTTCGCCGACGCGCGGCTGCAGTTCGAAGCGATCGAAGCGCATGCGCCCACCTACCGCGGAAAAACTCACCGGCGCACGGAACGCGATAAGGCCATCGGCGCTGCGCAACGGCACCACAGCTTCGCCGAACTCCAGGCCGTACAAGCGCCCGCCGGCCCAGCGCAGATCGCTGTCCACGGGCGTATCGGCCGAAAACCGCAGATCGCCGTCGAGATCGTCGAAACGGAAAACGTCCGCGCCGTCGCGCACGTCCAGCGCACTCAAATGCGCATCGAGGCCGCGCAAACCGTTTCGATCGAGTCTGAGTCGCGCTTGCAGGCCGCCGTCGAGCGCGAGATCGCTCAAGCCGAAGACGCTGAGCCAACCGGACAAGTAACGCGCCGTCAGCGGTTTCGCATCGCGGCTGTCCAAGCGCAGATCGAGCGCGCGCAACGCGCCGTCATTCGCGAACGCCGCATCGCCTTCCGCGCGCAACACAGCGCCGTCGCGCCATTCGATCTTCGGCAATCGCCAACCCGTCGCATCGCCTACGGCCTCGATCGCGAATCCGACCGACGATGTCGGCAATGCGACATACGCGCTGCCGAACAGCAATTCGCCGCCGTTCCATTCGCCGTCCAGACGCACGCGGCGTTCGCGCGTGCCGAACGAGGTCTGCAAGTCGAAACGTCCGCTCAAATGTTCCGCGGCGACGCTGGCGTCGGGCGTATCGAAGGACGCGGCGGAGAAGCGCAACGGCCCGCCGATTTCGAGCGGCGCGTTCTGCGGCGCGCGAACCCGCAACTGCGCATCGACCGTCCCGGACTTCAATCGCCCTTCCGCCCACGCTTGCTGCGACATCGCCTGCAGCCACGCCAGCGGCACACGCGTCAGATCGATCCGCGTATCGTCCGGCGCGGCGGCGACCCGATGCACGTCGATGCGCGCATCGCCTTGCGTCAAGCGAATATCGGTGAATGCGGTACCCAGATCGACCGCGAGACGCGAAGGCCGCACGCCCTCGCCGCGCAATGCGCCCTCGCAGCGCCAACCGCCCGCGCCGTCGCGGCGCAGCGGACATTCCCAGGCGACATCGCGTCCGCCGTAACCCAGATCGGGCGCATCGATCCGCGCGGCGCGAATGCGCAAACGTCCCTGCTCCGCCGTCGCCGGCCACTCCAGATCGACGCGCACCTGCTGCAGCGTGGCGATACCGGTGGTCAGTTTCGCGATCTTGGCGTGCAGCGTTCGCGCCTGTGCGGGCGCGGTGCCGACGGCCATCAGGACGAACCCAACCGCCAGACCCGCGGCGATTCTTGCGAGGAAACCCGAATCGCGCCGACGCGGCTGCGAGGCGCCGTCTGGACGGACGCATCCGCGGTTGCCTAAGATCGGTTCGGGTCGGCGCGACATGCCGGACAGAATAGCGGAGCGACGATGAATCACCACAAGGATGCGTCCGGCGCGAAGGCAAGCGATTCGGCCGCGACCGATGCCCCGTCGTCCGCGACGCCGCATCTTTTGCTGGTCGAGGACGACCCTGTGAGCGCGGCTTTTTTGCATGACGCGATCGCCGCCTATCCGGCGCGCGTGGCGCTGGCGACCAGCGCCGCCGAGGCCATACGGTTGGCGTCCGAACGCGATTTCGACCTGTGGCTCATCGACGCGCATCTGCCCGATGGTCGCGGCGTCGATGTCCTCGGGCGTTTGCGCGCGCAAGGGCGCGAAACGCCCGCGCTGGCGCATACGGCCGAAACCGCGAAAACGGTGTTGGACGGATTGATCGACGCCGGCTTCGAGGAAGTCCTGATCAAACCGTTGAGCATCGCCGC
>JADZBF010000120.1 GCA_020852215.1 Lysobacter sp.
GCGGGCTTCGATCAGAAGATCGCAAAGATCGGGGACAGCGGCTTCGGGGGGCGGGGTGTAGCCGGGAAGGGATTCGTCGCTCATGGCCGCATTGTCGCATCCCGAAGGCGACGGGCGCGTGTCGGGACCGCGGGTGGCGCGTCAGTCCGAAGGCGGAACTTCGCGGAGATGTTCGCACGCCGCGCACAGCTTCGCCCGGGGTGTGCGCAGGGGCTTGCCGCAGTGGGCGCAGGGCGGGCCGTAGAGGGAGAGGCGGTGGTGCCAGAGGGCCAGGGGATTGGTCTCTTCAAACCCCGTCAGCTCTTGATAGAACACTAGCGCAGGCCAGTACATCGCCTGCTTCGGCGTCGCGTCCAAAGGAATCTGGAACTGCTCCCGATAGAGTTTGATGTTCTGAAGTGAGGAAAGCAGCAACGGCGCCATCTGCGCCCACTCGTCTTCGTCGAGCATGGGCAGAACGCAGTCGCAGCGCCAGCAATAGAGAGACGTTGGCATATCGATGCCCCGACCGTTTTGCCATGATTGTAAGAGCGGCTAGAGTCGCGACCGGATCGTCTTATGCAAGCCAGATCGCGACTGGCCTCGCGGTTGCGCGAAAACGCGAACACCCGCCGGAGGGCGGGTGTTCGGAAAGCGATGTATCGAAAGCGGGACCCCGGCGTTCGCCGGGGTGATTGATTCATCACGAGGCCCGCATGCGGGCCTCTATGAATCAATCACTTCACCCGAGAAACATACTCGCCCGAGCGGGTATCGACTTTGATGATTTCCTCGTTGCCCACGAACAGCGGCACGCGGACGACCGCGCCGGTTTCCAGCGTGGCCGGTTTGCCGCCGCCGCCGGAGGTGTCGCCGCGGACACCGGGGTCGGTCTCGACGATCTTCAGTTCGACGAAGTTCGGCGGCTGCACGGTGATCGGGCTGCCGTTCCAGAGCGTGACCACGCACTCTTCCTCGCCTTTCAGCCACTTCTCGGCGCCGCCCATGCCGGCCTTGTCGGCCTGCACCTGCTCGAAGCTTTCCTGGTTCATGAAGTGCCAGTACTCGCCGTCGCCGTAGAGGAACTGCATGTCGGTGTCGACCACGTCGGCCACTTCGACGTTGTCGGTCGCCTTCATGGTCATTTCGACCACGCGGCCGGATTTGATGTTGCGGAACTTGATGCGGGTGAAGGCCTGACCCTTGCCCGGCTTGACGTATTCGGTCTCGGTGATGACGCAGGGGTCGTTGTTGACCAGGATCTTCTGCCCGGTCTTGACGTCGTTCATGCCCAAGCTGGCCATGGGGTGCTCCTGAAGAAAATGCGGGAATGCGGTTTTTTGCGGCGCGGCCCCGGCGGACGCGAGAGCCCGGGCGGCTAGAATGGCGGGCTGGGCCTCCGGATGCGTGCGCCCCCCGGAACCACTCGGCCGACAGAACCGCCAATGATACCCGCTGCCTCCCCCTCGCTGCAGCCCGCCCTCGGCGGGGACTGGAAACGCCTCTGGCGCGAGGCCGTGCGCGACCCTGCCGAATTGCTGACCCTGCTAAGTCTGGAAGATCGCGTGCCCGGCGTCTCATCGGCGGCGGCCGAGGCCTTTCCGCTGCGGGTCCCGCGCGGTTTCGTCGCGCGGATGCGCCCGGGCGACCCGCACGATCCGCTGCTCCGGCAGGTGCTGCCGCTGGATGAGGAATTGCGCCCCCTGCCCGGTTTCGCGCTGGACGCCGTGGGCGATGCCGCCGCCAAAGCCGGCCGCGGGGTGATCCAGAAATATCGCGGCCGCGCCCTGCTGATCGCCACCGGCAGTTGCGCGGTGAACTGCCGGTACTGTTTCCGTCGCCATTTCCCCTACGCCGACGAGACCGCCGCCGCCGACGGCTGGCGGGACGCCGTGGCGGCCATCGCCGCCGACGCCAGCTTCGAAGAGGTGATCCTGTCCGGCGGCGACCCGCTGTCGCTGGCCACGCCGAAGTTGGCCGAGCTGACGGCCGGGCTCGCCCGCGTGCCGCATCTGCGTCGGCTGCGTATCCACACGCGTTTGCCGGTCGTGCTGCCGGAGCGCGTGGATACCGAACTCGTGGCTTGGCTGAGCGGGCTGCCGTGGCCGGTCGCGGTGGTGATCCACGCCAACCACGCGCAGGAATTCGATATCTCGGTCGATGCCGCGCTCGCGCGCTTGCGCGAAGCCGACACGACGCTGTTGAACCAGGCGGTGCTGCTGCGCGGGGTGAACGACGATGTCGATGCGCTGGCTGCGCTGTCGGAGCGCTGTTTCGACGCGGGCGCGCTGCCGTATTACTTGCACCAGCTCGATCGGGTGCAGGGCGCCGCGCACTTCGAGGTGAGCGACGACCGCGCCCGCGCGCTGCATGCGGCGCTGATGGCGCGGCTGTCGGGCTATCTGGTTCCCAAGCTGGTGCGCGAGGTCGCGGGCGATCCCGGCAAACGCCCGTTGTGACCGAACGCGCGTCCGAAGGGGTCGCTGCGTCACGACAGCTTCGACGGGTTGCGGCTACACTTCATTGGAACTTTCGCGACTTGTGCGGTCGCGGCGCGTCCGGTAAAACATCGGGCAGCCCAACCGGATCAATCACTTGCGCGATGGATTCGCCCCGAATGCGTCATCGGCTCGCCTGTAGGCGCTACGCGCCGCGGCCGGCCCCTTACCCCCGGAGATCCGCCGAATGTCGAGAAGCCACGACGCCGCATTGCGTCTGATGTTGGTCGACGACAGCGTCGAAGAAGCCGAAGGCATCGTCAGCGGTTTACGCAATGCCGGCATCGCGGTGCGCCCCTTGCGCCCCACGTCTCTCGACGAACTGACCACGATGCTCGCCACCCAATCGATCGATCTGGTGCTGGCCTCGCATCCCTGCACGCTGGCGGCGCTGCCCGATGTCATGCACCGCGTCGTGGGCACCGGCAAGGACATTCCGGTGATCGCCGTGGTCGAGCACGTGGACACCGACGGTTTCGCCGATATCCTCGGCGGCGGCGCCCGCAGCATCGCTCTGCGCCACAAGCCGGCGCAGTTGTTGGCGGCGATCCGCAGCGAATGGAGCGACCTCGACGCCCGCCGCTCGTTGCGCCGGCTGGAAGCGCAAGTGCGCGAAACCGAACGCCGCTGCGACGCGCTGATCGAATCCTCGCGCGAGCCGATCGCATACGTCCATGAAGGCATGCACATCCGCGCCAATGCGGCGTACCTGGAGATGTTCGGCTTCGAGTCCTTCGACGACATCGAGGGCATGTCGCTGCTGGACCTGGTCGCGCAGCAATATCTGGACGCCTTCAAACAATTGCTGAAATCGCTGAGCAAAGGCGAAACGCCGCCGCCGCGCTACGAATTGCAGGCGCGGGACATCGAAGGCAACAGCTTCCCCGCGGTGATGGAATTCACCCAGGCGCAGTACGAAGGCGAAGCCTGTCAGCAGGTGATCTTCCGCCGCCAGGAACAGGGCGTGGACCCCGAATTGGCGCGGAAAGTGGAAGAACTCAAGCAGCGCGACCAAGTCACGGGCCTGTTCAACCGCCCGACCTTCCTGCGCGCACTCGAAGACGCGGTCGCCGATGCCGCGCAGAACGAAGGTCATCACGGCCTGCTGCTGATCGAACCCGATCACTTCCAGCGCCTGGTGCAGGAAATCGGCCTGGAGGCCGCCGACGGCACCCTGGCCGCGATCGCCGAACGCTTGAGCAGCGAGTTGCCCGGCAACGCGATGGCCGCGCGCTTCTCCGAGACCAGCTTCGCGGTGCTGTTGCGCGGCGCCGACTACGCCGCCACCGAACAACTCGCGACCCGCATCCGCAACACCTTCGCCGCGGAAGTCTTCACCATCGGCGCGCGTTCCAGCGTGATCACCGCCAGCATCGGCGGCGTGCAGATCAGCGAGAAAATCGCCAGCGTCAATCAAGTGTTGGCCAAGGCCGCGCAAGGCGTGCAGTCGGCGATGAGCATGAGCGGCAACCGGGTCGAATTGTTCGACCCCAGCGCCGTGGATCGCGTCGAGGCCGAGCGCATCCAGGCCTGGGTCGCGCGTTTGCGCGATGCGCTGGACAACGAACGCTTCAGCCTGCATTTCCAGCCGGTCATCAGCCTGCAGGGCGACAATCATCCGATCTACGACACGCTGCTGCGCTTGGAAGGCGACGAGGGCGAACTGATTTCGCCCAACAGCTTCCTCACCATCGCCGAAGAGCACGGCATGCTGGAGGAAATCGATCTGTACGTGGTCGAACACGCGATCGAGTTGGTGGCGCAACGCTTCAAAGCGCATCGCCCGACCACGCTGATGGTCAAGGTGTCGCAGAATTCGCTGCAGAACGACGCGCTGGCCACGCATATCGGCAAACGTCTGTCGGAACACGGCGTGTCGGGCGAATACCTGGTGCTGCAGTTGCAGGAAGCCCGGGTGTTCACCCATCTCAAGGCGGTGCAGGAATTCGCCGCCACGGTGAATCAATACGGCTGCAAGGTGGGTTTGGAACAATTCGGCGCGGGCCTGGATTCGTTCCAACTGCTCACTCATATCCAGCCGCAGGTGCTCAAGATCGACCGCAGCTTCATCGAGGACCTGCCCAAGAACCCCGACAGCCAGAAGCGCGTGCGCGAGATCGCGCTGAAGGCCCGCGATTTCGGCATCCAGACCATCGCCGAATTCGTGCAGGACGCGGCCAGCATGTCGATCCTGTTCTCCGCCGGCGTGGATTATGTCGAAGGCCACTTCCTGGCCGCGGCGGGTCCGGAGATGAATTACGACTTCGAGTGATGCGGCTTCCGGGCCGTTGTCTCCCGCTCACGAAAAACCCGCCTTTCGGCGGGTTTTTCGTTGTTCGCGATTGGGATTGACGAGTGTCTGCGAATGACGGGAACCCGCTCGTCTCGCGACGAACGGGCCGCGTTCAAGACACCACGCCGACCTTCGGCCCGTACTCCGCATCCCGCGCGGCGTTACGCAACGCCGCGATGCGCGCTTCCAGCGGCGGGTGGCTGGTGAACAGATGGCGCAAACCGCTCGCGACGCCGCCGGAAATGCCGAACGCCTGAACCTGCTTGGGCAAGGTGCTGGCACCGTAGGTCGTCGACAACCGCTCCAGGGCCGCGATCATCTTGGCGCGCCCTGCGAGATTGGCGCCGCCGGCATCGGCGCGGAATTCGCGGTGTCGCGAAAACGCCATCGCGATCACGCTGGCGAACAGGCCGAACACGATTTCCAGCGCGAACACGGTGACGTAGTAACCGATACCGACGCTGCCGTCGTCGCGATCGCCGCCGAGAGCGCCGTCGATCGCGCGCCCGACCACGCGGGCCAGCACGATCACGAATGTGTTGAGCACGCCCTGCAGCAGCGCCATCGTCACCATGTCGCCGTTGGCGACGTGGCTGACTTCGTGCGCGAGCACCGCTTCGGCCTCGTCGCGCGTCATCGCGCGCAACAGGCCGGTGGAGACCGCGACCAGCGCGTTGTTGCGATTGGCGCCGGTGGCGAAGGCGTTGATTTCCGGCGCGTCGTAGATCGCCACTTCCGGCATGCCTATCCCCGCGGCCTCGGCTTGACGGCGCACGGTCGCGACCAGCCAGCGCTCGATCTCATTGCGCGGGTTTTCGACCACCTGCGCGCGCGTGGTCATTTTCGCGATCCACTTCGAACTCAGCAGCGAAATCAACGAGCCGCCGAAGCCGAAAATCGCGGCCATGACCAGCAAACCGCTGCCGGTGCGCGGGTCGATGCCGAAGATCGACATGACCAGGCCGAACAGCAGCAGCACGGCGAGGTTGGTGGCGAGAAACAACACGGTACGTTTGAACATGGCGGTCTGAATGCCGATGCGGCGCAATGGATGCGGAGTCGCTAAGCTGTGGCGCCCCGACGGCGATTCAAGCGCGGCCGCATCTTCGCGGCGCGCAGCACGGCCCATCATTCAGCGAGCGGATAAACGCGTGAACGCTTCCGAAACCGCGATATCGAACACGCGCTATCGCGGCCGTTTCGCGCCTTCGCCGACCGGACCGCTGCATTTCGGTTCGCTGGTGGCCGCGCTCGGCAGTTGGGCGATGGCGCGCCACGCGGGCGGCGAATGGTGGGTGCGGATCGAAGACGTGGATCGTCCGCGCGAAGTGCCCGGCGCCGCGGACGCGCAACTGCGTACGCTGGCGATGTTCGGTTTGGTGTCCGATGCGCCGGTGGTGCGGCAGAGCACGCGCGGCGATCTATATCGCGCGGCGCTGGATCGATTGCTCGAGCGCGGCCAAGCCTTCCGCTGCCATTGCAGCCGCAGCGATGTGGAGAGCGACGGCGGCGTGCATCGCCGTTGTCCTCCGGAGCGCGCGCGCGACGCGTTCTCGGTGCGTTTGCGGGTCGCCGACGGCACGGTCGTCGGTTTCGACGACGCCGTGCACGGCCGGATCGAGCAGGATGTCGCCGCCGAAGCCGGCGATGCGGTGCTGCTGCGCGCCGACGGCTGTTGGGCCTATCAATTGGCGGTGGTGGTCGACGACGCGGAACAGGGCATCACCCATGTCGTTCGCGGCGCGGATCTGCTGGACTCCACGCCGCGTCAGATCGCGCTGCAGCGCGCGCTGGGCTTGCCGACGCCGGCCTACGCGCACCTGCCGCTGGTGCTCGATGCGCAAGGCCGGAAGCTGTCGAAGTCGCTCGCGTCCTTGCCCGTGGACGGCGACGACCCGCTA
>JADZBF010000121.1 GCA_020852215.1 Lysobacter sp.
AATTGCTCGCGCACGCTGCGGTACAGCTCCGGGGATTCCGCTTCGCCGTTGGCGATGCGCGCATCCAGCCACGCGCGCTGAGCCAACAGCACCGCCGCGATATAGACGTTTTCCGCCGCGCATTCGCCGCGCTCGTAAACCGTCGGATCGGCGCGCAAGGCGAGCTTGCGCAAAGGATTGTCGTCGCTTTCGACCCATGCCAGCGCTTCGGCGAACAAGCGACGCTGGCCGTTGAACGCGGTCAGGTCGGGATCCTCGTCGAGGTTCGCCACCGCCCCGAGCAACGACAATTCCCGACGCGGATCCAGGGCGACATGGCAATCGCGCCCTTCGAACTCGAAGCGAACCGCGTACTCCTGCTCGGCCATCGGCCCGTCGTCGAGCGGCAGGATGCCGCCGAAATGGCTGTGATAGTCGTAGGCGTATTGCCGGATCGGGGTTCGCGATGTGAGTTTGAAATAGGCCATGCCTCGACTCCTGTCCGGGTCGCCGTCGGTCGCGACGGCGGGTCGTCCTCTCGTGGTCGCGCGCCGTTCGTCCCATTCCGAACGCTGCGCTCGTTCCGCCTATGGCGCTGCGCTAGCCGCCGCCTACGCTCTTGCTGCGATCGAGCAATTCGGCGTACTTGGAAATGCTTTGATCGATCTTGTCCATCGCGAAGCCCGCGGCTTCGCCTTCCATCGCGCCGGTGGCGGCGGCGACCGCGGCGGCGGAGGCGACCATGATGTCGGTCGCCAACACGCCGAGCCCTTGCACCAACGCGTCCTGCGCGCCGGCGGCGCCTTTGGCGAGACTCTGCGTCATCTCTTTGATCAACACCGCTTGGCTGGCCAAGGCCAGTTTGCTCACGCCGTCGAAGTAGGACAGCGCCGATTGCGACGCCAACGCCGCGGATTGGCTGATCACCATGTCCGCATCGATGGCGATCTGCGAAGCGGCATAACTCGCGGTTTCGGCGTTCGCGAAACTCACCGCCTGCACGATCTGCTTGTTCAAGGCGGAGGTGTCGGGCGTCTCTCCCGCGTGCGGCGCGAAGACGGTGGGATTGGTGCGATACCGCCACGAGTTCGGCGGGCTGGTGCCGGCGGCCCTCGATGCGCCCGCGCGAGTGCGCGGGGTGTCGCCGTTGTTGGCGTTGTCTTCCGACGAAGCGTCGGCATTACCGCTCGGATCGTCTTGCGTATCGTTTTTCGAATCGACCTTGGGATTTACCTTCGAATCGGCCGCACGATCGGCGCGCGTGTCGGATGCCGCGCCGCGCGCCGCATCGTCGCTCGCCGCCGTCGCGACCGGATCGGATTCGCGCGCGCCCGCCGCGCCGCCGAGCGCTTCCTCGGTCGCGTCTTCATCCGGCTCTCGCGCTTTGATCGATTTCCACGTCCGCTGGCGCATCGTCCTGTCCTCTCCTCATCGGCGTCGCACGCGCGCTGCGCGCGGCATCGGCCCTTGGGTGTCTCGACGCCGTCGGCGCCGAGCGTCCTCAAACGTCGCGCAGGACTCAATCGCCGATCGACATGATCATCGTCGCTGCCTTCGACACCACCGCCGTCGTGATCTGGCTCAGCGCCTGTTGGCTCTGCACCGCGTTCTGCAGCGAAAGACCGATCGAATGGCTCGCCACTTGATACAGCGCCGCGATCGCCTGCGCCGGCGCTTCGGCCACGACTTTGACGTTGGTCTGGGTGACGGCATCCGTAATTTGCGCGTTGACTTGGTCGCTCATATCCTCTCCCTGCCCGGTTCCGGCTTCGGTGATTCGACGGTCGCCGCGCGCGCATGGTCGCGAAACGCCCTGTCGCGGTATCCGCCGCGTTTCCGTTCAAACGCGGGAGCGCGGCGGTTGTGAACTCCGCAACCGCGAACATCGCGATTGCGCGCTTTTCGATCGCACCCTTTTCGGCCGCGCGCGCTCCGGCCGCGCGCCTTGCCGATGCCTTCGAGCGGCCGCGACGCGATCACACGCTGTCTCCGGTCAAGCTGTCTCCGGCCGCAGTGCGCAGGCGGCGGCGCAGCAATTGAATGCGTTTGCGCGCCACCGCTTCGTCGATGCGCAGGCGATGCGCGATGTCGGGATACGGCATTTCCTGCAGAAAACGGTAATCGAACAAGCGCTGCTGCTCGCGCTTCATCGCCGAGACCACCGCCATCACCCGAGCCAAGACTTGCGCGGTCTCCAAACGGCGCGGCGCGGCCGCATCCTCGTTGGCATCGATATCGATCCCCTCGCGCTCCTCCGTCGCATCGCCGTGCTCGAACAGACGGCCTTCGCGGCCGTGACGACGGACGCTGTCGATGAAGACGTGCCGCATCACCACGAACAAGAACTGCTCGGGATCGCTGAGCGAGGCCGGCGACCGGCGCATGAACAGCAAGGCCTTCAGCGCGGTATTGGCGATCAGTTCTTCGGCGCGGTCGGCGTGCCCGCCGCACAGCCGCAGCGCGCGGCGACGCAAATCCGGCAACCGCGCCTTCCAGGCGCGGATGAACAATTGGTCCGTCGTCGGCGCGTCGTGCGCGAACTCGCGGCTGCGGTCGTGCTGTTCCATGGCTCACCCGGTATCCTCCCTGGTGAAGCCAGTCTGTTCGCAAGCCTATGCGCGACGCTGTTCCCTAGGTGACACCACGAACGAAACGCTGCGGTGCGCGTACATCGATCATGCAATCGTTAGCCATGCTGGCGTCGAGTCGATCGTTCGACGCATGCGCTCGTCTCACGCGGTCTTTTCACGCGCTCGACTTAAACGTTCGATTCTCGCAACGTAATCGAGGGCGCGACATCGAGCACGCGCCGCGTCGCGAACAATCCCGCCGCCATCGCGGCGGCCATACCGATCGCGGCGCCCGCCGCAGCCATCGTCCAATTCGTGTGCCACGGCAAATCGAACACGCGCGTGGCGACGATGCCGGCGAGCACCGATGCCGCGACCGCGGCGACCACCCCCGACAGTAAACCGATCGCGGCGAATTCCGACGCTTGCGCCATGCGCAACTGTCGACGACTTCCGCCCAAGGCGCGCATCACGCCGCCTTCTTGCAGGCGTTCGTCCTGACTGGCGCTCACCGCCGCCAGCAACACCAACACGCCGGCCGCGAGCGAGAACCAGAACACCACTTGCACCACTTGCGCCACTTGATCGCCGATGCTGCGCACTTGCGTGAGGATCGCATCGACATCGATGATCGACAGATTCGGGAACCGCTCCGCCACCTCGGCGGTGAAACGCGTGCGTTCCGCCGGCACTTTCACCGCGGTGATGTAGCTCGCCGGGTAGTCGTCGAGCGCTCCCGGCGAAAACACCACGAAGAAATTGGGTTTGAAGCTTTCCCACTCGATTTTGCGCAGGTTCGCGATCCGCGCATCGATGCGCTGGCCCGCGATATCGAACGCGATGCGATCGCCGACTTTCCAACCCAGGGTTTCGGCGAATTTCTCTTCCACCGATACCTGCGGCGCGCCGCGATACTCGCGCGGCCACATGCGGCCGGAGACGATCTTGTTGTCTTCGCCGAAACTCTCGGCGCTGGACAGATTGAACTCGCGTTCCGCGAAACGCCGCGCGCGCGGATCGTCGTCGGCGTATTGCTCGCCGTTGACCGCACGCCCGTTACGCTCGATCAAACGTCCGCGCACCATCGGATAAAGCGTCGGCGGCGCGATGCCGCGTTCGGCGACGAACGCGCGCAACGGTTCCACTTGATCCTGCTGCACGTTGATGATGAAACGATTCGGCGCATCGGCCGAGAGCGACAACCGCCAGCGGTCGAGCAGATCGGTGCGCACGAAGGTGAGCAACAGCAGGGCCATCAAGCCCAGCCCCAACGCGGACACCTGCGCGACGCTGACGCCCGCGCGCCGACTCACATTGGCCAAGCCATAACGCAAACTGCCGCGCAAACGTCCGCGCGCGCGACGCACCGCGAAAATCAGCGCCCACGCCAACGCCGCCAGCACCGCGAGCGTGCCGGCGATCCCGAACAGCATCGCGAAACCGAGCGTGGCCGAACCCGCCTGCCACCACAGCAATGCGGCGAGACCGCCGAAACCCGCCAACCCCACCAACCAAGCGCTGGGCTCGGTGGCGTCCAAATCGCGGCGCAGCACGCGCAACGCAGGCACGCGACGCAACGCCAACACCGGCGGCGCACCAAACGCGAGCAGTACCGTCATGCCCACCGCCAAACCGTGCAACGCAGGCGCGAAACCGGCTGGCGGAATCGACACTTTCAGCACGTCGGTCAGCCATAGACCGATGCCCCACTGCAATGCGAAGGCGATGGCGATACCGATGACGCTGGCGGCGATGCCGAGAATCAGCAATTCGCCGATATGGATCGAGACCAACGTGCGCTGGCTCGCGCCCAGGCAACGCATCACCGCCGCGCCCGACAAATGCCGCTCGCTATGCCGACGCGCGGCCATCGCGACGGCGACCGCAGCCAACACCACCGACACCAAGGCCGCCAAACCGAGAAAGCGGCCGGCGCGATCGAGCGCGGAGCGGATTTCGGGGCGCGCATCGGCGATGGTTTCCAAGCGCTGCCCGCGTTTGAGCGCAGGGCGCACGGCGGCGGCGAAGCGCTCGACCGCGCGCGCATCGCCCGCCACGATCAAGCGATAACCGACGCGACTGCCTTCCTGAATCAATCCGGTCGCGGGCAGGTCGTCAAGCGAAGCGAACACTTTCGGCGCGACGTTGAAATAATCGATAGCGCCGTCGGGTTCCTGCAATACCAACGCGGCCAGACGCAATTCCGCGGTGCCGACACCGATGGTGTCGCCGATTTTCGCGTCCAGCGCTTCGGCGCCCGCGCGGCTGAGCCACAGCGAACCCGGCGCCGGGCCTTCACGCACCACGCGCTCGCCGCGCGCATCGACCACGCGAAACTCGCCGCGCAGCGGGAACCCTTCGCCGAGCGCGCGCAACTCACCGAGTTTCAAGCGCGCCGTCTCGCCGCTGCCGACACGGATCATCGTCGGCAATTCCACCGTCTGCGTGCGGCGCAGGCCGTCGACGTTGGCGGCATCGCTCACCGCACCGGCGATCGGCGCGTCGGCGCGCACCACGGCGTCACCGCCGAGCAAACGATTCGCTTCGATCGCCAGCGCGCGACCGGCGCGATCGGTCACGAATCCGACCGCGGTGACCGCCGTCACCGCCAGCACCAGCGCCGCGATCAAAATGCGCACATCGCCCGCGGCCAAATCGCGTCGCAATTGCCGCCACGCGAGCGCGAAGGTTTTCATGCGCTCACCAAACGACCGGCATCCAATCGCAGCGTGCGGTCGCAGCGCGCGGCCAAGCGTTCATCGTGCGTCACCAACACCAGGGTCGTGCCGGCCTCGGCGTTCAATCCGAACAAGGATTCGATGATGGCTTGGCCGGTGCGCGTGTCGAGATTGCCGGTGGGTTCGTCCGCGAACAGCAGCGCCGGGCGCGTCACGAACGCGCGCGCCAAGGCCACGCGCTGTTGTTCGCCGCCGGACAACTGCCGCGGGTAATGACCCAAGCGTTCGCCCAAGCCTACTTTTTGCAGAATACCCAACGCCGGCGTGCGCGCATCGGCATCGCCGCGCAGCTCCAGCGGCAACATCACATTCTCCAACGCGGTCAAGGACGGCAGCAGTTGGAAACTCTGGAACACGAACCCGACTTTCTCGCCGCGCACTTTCGCGCGGCCGTCTTCGTCCAGGGCCGACAACGGCGCGCCGTCGAGCGACACCGAACCCGACGTGGGCGTATCCAAGCCCGCCATCAGCGCGAGTAGCGTGCTTTTGCCGGAACCGGAGGCGCCGACGATGGCGACCCGCTCGCCCGCGGCGATTTCGAAGCCGATGTCGTCGAGGATGGTCAGGGGGCCGCTGGGCAGCGCGACCTGTTTACCCAAGCCCACCACCCGCAGCGCGGGCGCGAGGTTCGCGGCCGTCGGGCGGGCGGCGGCGGGCACATCGATGGCGGGGTCGGAAACCGGGCTGAGCGTCATGGGCGCATCGTTCGGGGGGTGGGGGCGAAAAGCGATATTGGGCGCTCCGGCCTGGAACGCAAGCCTACGAGCGCACTGCCCTTCTCGGATGCAGCGGTCTTTGCGCCTCCGACGCAAGCCCTGCGATCGTCGGGAGGTTGCCTTTGCTCACCGCCACCGTGGTGGTAACGTGAAATGGCATGGGGGCCGTTCCGAACCGATACGCGCGCTTGCGGACGAAGCGGCGGGTGTCGCGCGAACCATCGATCTTTCCGGCGAACGGGCCGAACTTCATGCCGACTTTTTCTGGAATGGAGCGCACGCATGCCGCAAACGGAACCCCGTTCTTCCGACTCATTCACACCGCGTCGTCTGATCGTCGGCGATGTGATCGGTACCTTCGACACGCCGACCACCTACGTCGCGCTCATTCCGAGCGATGGGCCCATCGAGCCTCGCGAGCTGGCAAGACGCGTCATTGCGGACATGCTGGCCCGCAACGGCATGCCGACCGACGCCACCACGATCGAACAGATTCTGACGATGCAAGAGAAAGACGGCATCGGGTTCATCAAGGAATCGACGGGGGCGCTATCCGCGCCCAAGCACGGCGAATGGCCCGGCGCGAGCCACGACGGCAAGAACCCCGACGGCACCTACACCGGGTACGAAATCACGCTCGACTACGGCGATCAACAGCGCGTGCTGGATTACCGCAAGCGGATCCTCGGCCCGCCGCTCGGCGAGATGGACGGGCAGACCAAGGAAAAGATCCTGCTGGTGATCGAGGCCTTGAAACAGGTCGCCACCGCGAACGGCAACGAGGCGCTCTCCGGCGCGCTCGACACGTTGAAGACCGGCATCGAACTGAACGACCAGGATCGCGTGGCGCAAGGCCTGAAAATGGCCGGCGGCGGCCCGGCGGCGCTGTTCAAGTTGTTCGAGCAGGTCTACGACAAGAAACTCGACGCGAAGGGCGCGGGTATCCTCACCGTCGGCGAGCGCTATTCCGATATCAAGGGCATCGACGCGATGAACGGCTTCGAGACGTTCGCGCGTATCAGCAAGGCCTTCTCCGTCGGCGGCGACGCCGCCAACATCTATCTCAACACCTACAAGATGTACCGCGGCGTCGACGAAAACGGCAAACCGCTGACGGCCGCGCAATACACCGAAGCCGGTCTCGACCTCGCGCAAAGCCTGCGCAGCGTCGGCGCGATCACGCTGGAAGCGGCAGGCGAAAAATTGGCGTCCACCGGACTGCTGCGCGCCGCCGCGTTCCTTGAGGCCGCCAACGTGCCGCTGGCGATCGTCACGCTGCAGTACTACGGGATGAAGTACGTGGTCGAAGGCGCGATGGATATCCATCAGGTGGCGGCGGATTACGAATTCCGGCGGCGCCTGGGCTTTCAGCAACTCAGCGCGGATGAGTTCTCGGGCAAACTCGATACGCAATTGCGCAACGTCGAGGGAATGCAAACCGGCCCGGGCAACGCAGCGCAGACCATCGTGCGCATGAACCAGATCGTCGCCGACGGCGGCAAGACCGCCGAGATGTGGCACCGTTACGTCGCGTTGGCCGTCGAACCGCGCGAATTGGCCGAGAAACTCGCCGCGGCGAAAAATACCCGCGATGTGCAGGCGTTGGGCTTGAACGAGCAGGAACTGTCGCGCTACGCCGATGGCTTCAAGA
>JADZBF010000122.1 GCA_020852215.1 Lysobacter sp.
CCGCCGGAAGCCGAATCGCACAGCCAAGCGATTTTGCGGGCGCTGATCGCCGCGGCGAAGGCCGATGGCCATATCGACCCCCGCGAGCGCGAGGCGATCGAGGGCGAGTTCGTCCGCGTCGGCGCCGACACCGAATTGCGCGGTTGGCTCAACGCCGAGTTGGAAAAACCCCTCGACCCGGCCGAGGTGGCGCGCGCGGCGACCAGCCCGGAACTCGCCGCGGAAATGTATCTGGCCAGTCTGCTGGCCGCGGACGAGCAAAGTTTCATGGAGCGCGCCTACCTCGACGAATTGGCGCGGCAATTGAAGCTGGACGACGGCTTGAAAGCGAAGCTCGAAGAGCAAGTGGCATCGGCGCAGGCGGAAGCGAACGAGACGGATTCCCCTCGGGCTTAACCGCGCTGTACCCGCTTTCGATCCGACACGAGGTCCGCGTCCGCTTTCCGCGGCGAACCCCGTGATCACCCGATAGAGCGATCCGCAGCGAATGAGGACGCGACCCGCCATCGGTAAGGCGACGCGGCGGAGTCAGAAGAGAAACGATTCAACGAAAACCGCGTAGGGAAACGCAGGTGGTGGGAGGCCGGGCCGCATGCAGCACGCATGCCCCGGCCTTCGTTTTTGGGGCGGTCGGTGACCATCCGCCGCATCGCCGCCCGACGGGTGCGCGCTCGCAGGGGATCGCGTAGGCTCTCGGCATGACCGAAATCATGATCGTCGGCAGTACCGGACTGGTCGGCCGCAGCGCCCTGCGGCGTGCGTTGGCCGATCCGCGCGTGACGCGGGTCGTCGCGCCCACCCGCCGCCCCTTGCCGCAGCCGATGCCGTCCAAACTCGAGAATCCGATCATCGATTTCGAGGAATTGCCGACCGATGCCGCCTGGTGGCAAGTCGATGCGGTGGTCTGCACCCTGGGCACTACGCTGAAGCAAGCCGGCTCGCGCGGCGCGTTTCGGCGCGTGGATTTCGATTACGTCCTGGCCGCCGCCGAGTCGGCGCAGCGCCACGGCGCGCTCGCGTTCGCGCTGAATTCGTCCGTCGGCGCCGATGCGCGCTCGGGCAATTTCTATCTGCGCACCAAGGGCGAACTCGAGGATGCGCTGCGCCGTCTGGGCTATCTCTCGCTGACCATCGTGCGGCCCTCGATCATCGCCGGCGATCGCGGCGGACACGGCGGCCCGCGCGCGATGGAGCGTTTGAGCCTGCGTTTCGCGCAAACCTTCCGGCCGATGGTGCCGACGCGCTATCGCCCGGTGTCGGCGGAAGCCATCGCCGCCGCGTTGATCGAGGCGGCGATCGCGGCGCCCTCGGGCGTGCGGACGATCGAATCCGAGGCGCTGGAAGCGAAGGGCTGAGCGTCGCGCCGATCGCCGCACCGATCGTCGTATTGGCTGCATGCGGCATCGCGGAGAACCCGCGGATCCGGCCGCGACAGGGCGAATTGGAGCGACAACCCTAGGCCGAGGGCGCACAATGTCGGTTTAATCGCTCAGAGCATCGTTATGTCCACCGAACAAGACCCGTTGCGTTTCGCCGATCTCGGCTTGGCCGAGCCGGTGATGGCCGCGGTGGCCGAGGTGGGCTACGAAACCCCGTCGCCGATCCAAGCCGCCACCATTCCGGCCCTGCTCGCGGGGCGCGACGTGCTCGGTCAGGCGCAGACGGGCACCGGCAAGACCGCCGCATTCGCCTTGCCGTTGTTGTCGCGGCTGGATTTGCGCGCCGGAAAGCCACAGGTGCTGGTCTTGGCGCCGACGCGCGAGTTGGCGATCCAAGTGGCCGAAGCCTTCCAGCGCTACGCCAACAAGCTGCCGGGCTTCCATGTGCTGCCGGTGTACGGCGGTCAGAGTTATTACCCGCAGTTGCAGGCGCTCAAGCGCGGCGTGCATGTGGTGGTGGGCACGCCCGGTCGCGTGATCGATCACCTCGAACGCGGCACGCTGGATCTGTCCGAACTCAAGGCGCTGGTGCTCGACGAAGCCGACGAAATGCTGCGCATGGGCTTTATCGAGGACGTGGAAACGGTGCTGAAGAAAGTGCCGGAAACGCGGCAAGTGGCGCTGTTTTCCGCGACGATGCCGACCCAGATTCGGCGTATCGCGCAAACCTATCTGCGCGAGCCGATCGAAGTCACCATCGCGGCGAAGACCACCACCGCGACCAATATCCGTCAGCGTTATTGGTTCGTCAGCGGCATGCACAAGTTGGATGCGCTGACCCGCATTTTGGAAGCCGAACCTTACGATGCGATGATTGTCTTCGCGCGTACCAAGTCGGCGACCGACGAATTGGCGGAGAAACTGCAGGCCCGCGGTCTCGCCGCCGCCGCGATCAACGGCGACGTGCAGCAGGCGCAGCGCGAGAAGACCATCCAGCAGTTGAAGGACGGCAAGCTGGATATTCTCGTCGCCACCGACGTGGCCGCGCGCGGCCTGGACGTGGAGCGCCTCAGCCACGTGCTGAACTACGACATTCCGTACGACACCGAAAGCTACGTCCACCGCATCGGTCGCACCGGGCGTGCCGGACGCAGTGGCGAGGCGATCCTGTTCGTCAGCCCGCGCGAGAAGAGCATGCTGCGCGCGATCGAACGCGCCACGCGCCAGCCGATCCAGGAAATGCAATTGCCCAGCGTCGAAGCGGTGAACGACGTGCGTGTGACGAGATTTCTCGGCCGCATCTCCGACACGATGGCGCAGGACAGCAGCAGCGGCGGCGATTTGGGTTTCTATCGCGAATTGATCGAACGTTACGAACGCGAGCACAACGTGCCCGCGATCGAAATCGCCGCCGCGCTGGCGAAGCTGGTGCAGGGCGATACGCCGCTGTTGTTGGCGCCCGAGCGCGCACGCGAACCGCAGGCCGCTTTCGCCGAGGGGCGCGAATACGCCCAGCGCGCGCAGCGCAACGGCGCGCGCGACGAACGTGCGGGGCGACCGGAGCGTTCCGATCGCGCTGAACGGCCGGAGCGGACCGAACGGCCGGAGCGGCCGGAGCGCAGCGAACGACCGGGCGCGGACACGCGGGCGCCGCGACCGAAGAAAGACATGCCGGCGCGGTCGGCGCCGGAGCCGGGGATGGAGACGTACCGGATCGAAGTGGGGCATCGCCACGGGGTCAAACCCGGCAATATCGTCGGCGCGATCGCCAATGAGGCCGATCTCGACAGCAAATACATCGGACGGATCGATATTCACGACGAGCATTCGATTCTCGACCTGCCCGAAGGCATGCCGCGCCCGTTGTTGATGCACCTCAAGAAAGTGCGCGTGGCCGGCCAGCCTTTGCGGTTGCAGAAAGTGGGCGACGACGACGGGCGCCCCCCGGTCGGCGGCGAACCGTCGTTCAAGCCGAAGAATTTCAAGCCGCGCGCCGCGGGCGCGCGCAATGCGGCCCCGGGCGCGGCGAAACCGCATCGAAAAGGGCCTTCTTCGCGAGGCGAGGGCAAGCCGCCGCGCAAATAAGCGTCGAGGCGATCCCGAAAACCTCGGCATTTCCCAACGAGTCGTGACGCGATTCCCACCATACGCCTACGCACGCATTGCGATGTCATATCGGAACCCCCACAATCTTGTCATGTCTGAGGAGAATTCCGCGTGATCGATCGTGCGACGATGGTTTCTTCCGCCAAACAGCACGCCGCGCAATTGCGGCAGCGTTGCGCGGAATTCGCCCAGCCCATCGCGGGCCGTGCGGTGTGGCAACTCGTCAACACCTTGGTTCCGTTCTTCGCGCTCTGGAGCGTCATGGCCTGGAGCGTGATCGCCGAATGGAACTACCTGTGGACGCTGCTGCTGGCCTTGCCGACCGCGGGCCTGTACGTGCGAGCCTTCATCATCCAGCACGACTGCGGGCATGGCTCGTTCTTCGCCAGTCAGCGCGCGAACGATATGGTCGGGCGCTGCCTGGGCGTGATCACGCTGTTCCCGTACGGTTACTGGAAAAAAACCCACGCGATCCACCACGGCACTTCGGGCAATTTGGATCGTCGCG
>JADZBF010000123.1 GCA_020852215.1 Lysobacter sp.
GGTGCCCGGCGGCACATCCTTGTGCCGTGAGACGATGCTCACCCGCGCCTCGGCGGCTGCGTCGGTGATGTCTCGTTTCCTGATCGCATCCTTGCGGACCGAGCGAAACTTTACGCGTCCTGCGTCTCACCGTTCGCGAATCGCATCGACGTGCTCGAATCGCTACGTTCGCGTTGATCTGCCGCATACTTATCGGGGCCATTCCAATGCGCATTTTTGAGCCGATTTTCTGGCCGATTTCTGCGGCGGGAATCGCTCGACATCGCGTCTTCCGGTGAGGGCAAAGTATGCCGGTCGGGGGTCTCATATCCTGCGATTTCGTTCCTCGGCAGAATCGCTTTTTTCCGTATTTTTTAAAGATTTTTCGACAGTTTTTCGGCGTTTTCGCCGCGCGCGGGATCGCGTCGTGGGCCGATGCCGCGGCGGCGGCATCGGAGTAGACTGCGGCCATGACGAACGCTTCCGAATCGCCGCGCGCGAACGCGCCGGAACGCCGCGCCGCCGCGCTGATCCTCGACGGCTTCGACGACTACAACGCGCGCTTCTCCGACATCACCCGCCGCGCGCGCAAACGCTTCGAACGCCGCGATTGGAAACTCGCGCAAACCGACAACGCCGCGCGCATCGATCTGTACGGCGCCTGCCTGCGCGAAACGCTCGCGCGGCTGGAAGCGTCGCTGGAAGAACGCGTGCGTTCGCGGCCGCTGTGGCGCGCGATCCGCGCCGCCTACGCCGAGCGCATCGCCGCCTTGCCCGATCGCGAGCTGTACAAGACCTTCTACAACTCCCTGGTGCGTCGATTCTTCCTGATCGACGGCGTCGCGCCGGATGTGGACTTCCTGGCGCTGGAGATCGTGCCGACCGGCGACCCCGCCTGCCCCGGACAAATCCGCGATGTACCGCTCGACGAAAACGGCGAAGCGGCGTGGCGCGCGCTCTTCTCGGCGCTGGACTATCGCAACGGCTGGGCCGATCTGGACGCCAGCGCGCGCGCCGTCGCCGATGCGCTGCGCGGCCGCGGCGTGGTGGCGGCGACGATGCTCGCCGCACCGTTCTATCGCGAACGTCGCGCGTATCTGGTCGGACGCGCGCACGGCGCGTCGGGCGCGTCGTATCCGTTCGCGATCGCCCTGGTCAGCGATGCCGACGGCGTGCGCGCCGATGCGGTGATCGTCGACGAGCAACAGCTTTCCATTCTGTTCGGTTTTTCCCGCAGCTATTTCCACGTCGATCTGGTTCGCGTGGGCGATGCGGTGGCGTTCCTGCATCGGTTGTTGCCGCGCAAGCCGCTGGACGAACTGTTCACGGTCGTAGGGCGCATCAAGCAGGGCAAGACCGAGCGCTACCGGCAAGTGTTTCGGCATCTGGCCGAATATCCCGAGGGCGAATTGGTCGCCGCCGACGGCGAACGCGGGATGGTGATGGCGGTGTTCACGCCGCGCGGCTATCCGGTGGTGTTCAAACTGATTCGCGACCGCTTCGCCTACCCCAAAGACATGGCGCGCGCCGATGTCGAGGAAAAATATCGCCTCGTCTTCCGTCGCGACCGCATCGGCCGGCTGATCGACGCGCAGGAATTCATGCGCTTGCGTTTCCCGAAACGCCAGTTCGCACCGGCCATGCTCGACGAATTGTTGCGCGAATGCGCGCAGACCGTGCAGCTCGACGGCGACGATGTGCTGATCCGGCATTGTTACGTCGAGCGACGCGTGCGACCGCTGAATCTCTACGTGCGCGAAGCGCCGGCGCCCGCAGCCGAACGCGCGGTGCTCGATTACGGCCAGGCGATCAAAGACCTCGCGCGCAGCGGTATTTTTCCCGGCGATCTGCTGCTGAAGAATTTCGGCGTGACCCGGCACGGTCGCGTGCTGTTCTACGACTACGACGAACTGTGTCTGGTCGAGCAATGCGCCTTCCGCGCGGTGCCGCCGATACGCGAGGAAGACGAAACGCGTCCGCTCGACGAATGGCTGTACGCGCGGCCCGACGATGTGTTTCCGGAATTGTTCCCGCAGTTTCTCGGCATCCTGCCGGCCTTGCGCGAGCGTTTGCGCGCGGTGCACGGCGAGATCTTCGATCCGGTGTGGTGGCGCGAGGTGCAAACCCGGCTCGCCGGAGGCGAACGCTTCGATGTGCCGCCTTATCCCGACGCGGTGCGCTTGGCGCCGCCCTCGGGCTGATGGCGGGACCGCACACGCGCGCATGCGGCCGAGGCGAATTGCGGTACGCTGTCGGTCCTCGTCCCCCGCCGACTCGCCGCCATGCGCCCACTTTCGCCGCCGTCCTCGCCGCTCCGTTCGTTGCTCGCGCTCGCGTTGTGCGCGCCCTTGCTGGTGTCGTGCGCGACCGCACGCGAAGACGCGACAGCGAAAGCGCCTGCATCGGCAGCATCGCATGCCGCCGCGCATGCCGCCGCGCTGGACGCCGCCATCGCCGGCGATTGGCGCGACCCGAAAAACGCCTCGCGCGATATCTATCGTCATCCGCGCGAGACCTTGACGTTCTTCGCGGTGACGCCGGACCAGAAGGTCGTGGAAATCACACCCGGCGGCGGCGGTTGGTACACCGAAATCCTCGGGCCTTATCTGCGCGAACGCGGCGTCTACACGGCGGCGATGGTCGATCCGATGGCCGCTGCCGAAGGTCGCAGCCGCGATGGGCAACAAAAATATCTGGACGATCTGAAAGCGCGTCTCGCCGCGCGCCCGGCGCAGTTCGATCGCGTCGCGCTGCGCCTGTTCGCGCCGAAACAACCGTCCTTCGCGGACGCCGGCAGCATCGATACCGTGCTCACCTTCCGCAATGTCCATAACTGGGTGGCGGGCGGCACCGCCGAACTGTATTTCAAGGCGTTTTACGACGCGCTGAAACCCGGCGGCACGCTGGGCGTGGTGGAGCATCGCGCCAAACCCGGCACCGATCTGGACGCGATGAAAAAATCCGGGTATCTCACCGAAGAATTGGTGATCCGTCTCGCCACCGATGCGGGTTTCAGGCTCGATGCGAAAAGCAAGGCGAACGCGAATCCGAAGGACACCGCCGATCATAAAAACGGCGTGTGGACGCTGCCGCCGACCAATCGTCACGATCCGGAAGACGCTGCGACCTATCGCGCTATCGGCGAAAGCGATCGCATGACGCTGCGGTTCGTGAAGCCGGCGCAATAACCCGCGCATATCGCGACCGAGCGACGGAACCTCGCTCGGTCAAACCGTCTTCGGCACACGCTACCGCTTCTCTTCCAGCAATCGCCGCAACAGCGCGATCTGCTCGCCCTGCGCGGCGAGAATCTTCTCCAACTGCTCCACCCGTAGTTGGTCGAGTTTGTCGTGCAAGGCCATGATTTCCAGCTCGGCCTTCAGGTTGACGGCATAGTCGTGTTCCGCCGCGATGCGGTCGCGCGCGGCTTGCCGGTTCTGGCTCATCATGATCACCGGCGCCTGCAGCGCGGCCAGCATCGACAGCAGCAGGTTGAGGAAGATGAACGGGTAAGGGTCGAACGGATGCGCACGCAGCAACCACACGTTGCCGATCACCCACAGCGCCAGAAAGACCCCGAAACCGCCGATGAAACGCCACGAGCCGCCGAAACGGGCGACGCCGTCGGCGACGCGTTCGCCGAAACTTCGGGCATCCGCGGCCGCGTGCGCGGGCCCGCGATTGGTGCGCTGGCGCAAATGCAATTGCGTCAACACCGTGCGTTCGGCGGCGGTGGCGTGTTCCCACGCCTTGCCGAGCCAGCGCTGCGACAGCGGCGCCAGGTCGTGATCGCTCATGGGTGCGCTCCGGTGGATACCGGAGTCAGCATACGTCGCGCGCAGCGGTTAGGCTGTCGCATTCTCGTCCTCCCGTCGCTTCGCCGCCGCGCATGCTGATCGCGTTGAACAAACCCTACGGCGTTCTCTGCCAATTCACCGATCGCAGCGACCCGCCGCGGCGCACGCTGGCCGAATTCGGCCTGCCGGCGGACGTGTACCCCGCCGGCCGTCTGGATCACGACAGCGAAGGCCTGCTGTTGCTCACCGACGACGGCGCGCTGGCGCATCGCATCACCGACCCGCGCCACAAAGCCCCGAAAACCTATTGGGCGCAGGTGGAAGGCGCGCCGCAGGACGCGCACCTGGACGCGCTGCGTCGCGGCATCGGGCTCAACGACGGCCTGACCCTGCCCGCGAAGGCAGAAGCGATCGAAGCGCCCGCGCTCTGGCCTCGCGATCCGCCCGTGCGCTTCCGCAAAACCGTTCCCGACGCTTGGCTGGCGCTGACCATCCACGAAGGCCGCAACCGGCAAATCCGGCGCATGACCGCCGCCGTCGGTTTGCCCACCCTGCGCCTGGTGCGCGTGGCGATCGGGCGATGGCGCTTGGACGATTTGCGACCGGGGCAATGGCGCATGCTGGAACCGTAAGAAAGGGCAGCGACTGCGCCGCGGTCGCTCACGTCATCGCCGCGCACACCATGTCCGCGCCGGCTTCCAGCCAATCGGCGATCGCCCCTCGATCGGCTTCGGACATCGGCCTGCGCGATACCTTCGCGATGCGGCCCGCCTGCGTACGCGAAAAGACGATCTTGTAGAGCGACAGCCGTGTTTCGATGCCGCCGAACGCCGCATCGCGGCCGATCGCTCGACAGGCGCACGCGATGTCGTCCAACACGTTCAACGCATTCAGCAACGTGTCATCGTCCGGCCGCGCGCCGCGGCGAAGTTCCGCGATCAACGCGTCGAGATCGATCGATAGCACGCTCTCGTCGACCGGCGCATCCGGATCGCGCGCCCGCCAGCGTTCGATCAACGCGGGCAACGAGGACGCGACGAACAAACGATCGATCTCGCGCACGATCGCGCCGTCGGGATCGTCGACCGAGCGCCACGCGAACCACTGCATGCTGCCGCGAGCGCGCAGGAGAACCGGAAACATCGTCGCGGTCGTGGTTGTTGTTGTGCTCATGGTCCTGCCGATCGTCGCCGCGTATGCGCATCCGGGCCGCCGCCGTCGCGCAGTATCATGCCCGCAATCTCGCTCGAACCGCTACGCCATGCCCGAACTTCCCGAAGTCGAAACCACGCGCCGCGGGCTCGCGCCGCATTTGGAAGGGCGGCGCGTGCTGGAGGTGACGCTGCGCCGTCAGGACTTGCGTTGGCCGATTCCCAACGACATCCGCACGCGACTGCCGGGGCAGCGAATCGAGGCGGTCCGGCGGCGGGCGAAGTATCTGTTGATGGACACCGATGCGGGCACGGCGATTTGGCATTTGGGCATGTCCGGCAGCATGCGGGTGTTGCCGGCGGACACGCCGGTGGGCGCGCACGATCACGTCGATCTGTCGATCGAAAGCGCGACCCGCGCGAAACCTCGCGTGTTGCGCTTCAACGATCCGCGCCGTTTCGGTTGTCTGCTGTGGCAGCCGCTCGGCGAGACGCACGAACTGCTGCGCGATCTGGGGCCGGAGCCGCTCGCGGACGCCGACGATGCGGCGAGCGACGAGGCTTTCAGTGGAGATTATCTGTACGAACGCAGCCGCGGACGCAGCGCGCCGGTGAAAGCGTTTTTGATGGATCAGAAAATCGTGGTGGGCGTGGGCAATATCTACGCGGCCGAGGCCTTGTTCATGGCCGGCGTATCGCCGCTGCGCGCGGCAGGCAAGGTGTCGCGCGCGCGCTACGGCGCGATCGCCGACGCGGTGCGCACGATCCTGCGTTATGCGATCGAGCGCGGCGGTACCACGCTGCGCGATTTCATCAGCCCGGACGGCGCACCGGGGTATTTCGAACAGGAGTTGTCGGCCTATGGCCGCGGCGGCGAAGCCTGTCCGCGCTGCGGCCGACCGATGAAGCAGGCGA
>JADZBF010000124.1 GCA_020852215.1 Lysobacter sp.
ATCGTCCGCGTCGACGCGCATCGTTCCCCTCGGCGCCGTTCGAGTCGGTGCATTGCGATCTGCGCCGCTTGGCGGGAAATATCGACGCGGCCGTGACGCCCGCGGATGTCGCGTCGGTGCCGTCGTCCAACGTCGCCGATGCGATCGATACGACCGCGACCGACATGACCGCAATCGATACGACCACGATCGATACGACCGAGGCCGTCTGGTGCCGCCTGGGGTCGGTGGGCGAGACGGCCGCGGCGACGGCGATCGACGGCGATGCCTTGCGCGACTTCTGGGTGGAACGTCTCGGCGCTGCGACCGACACCGCGAGCGAATTCGCGAAAACGCTGCCGCTCGATTCGAACATCGAGACGACGCCAGATCCGGACGAACGTCCTTTGCATTTCGTCTCCGAATTGGTGGATACCGAACTGCTTCGTACCGTCCAGGGCTTCAGCCGTCGCCACGGCCTCGCGATCGAGACGTTGGTCGCCGCGGCTTGGGCGGTGCTGATGAATCGCTACACGAAATCGCGCTGTTCGCAGTTCGGTTTCCTGGGCGCGGCGGTCAGCGGGGAAACCGCACAAGCGCTGCTGCCCGTGCGCGTGCGGACCGTCGGCCGTCAGAAAATGCTGCAATGGCTGCAGGAACTGCAGGCCGATCTGCTACGCCAGCATCGCGATGCGTTGGCGCCGATCGAGCGCATCCGCGAATGGGCCGGCCACGAGCCGCTGTTCGACAGCGTGGTCGCGTTCGATTCCGCGCAATTCGCGACCGGCGCCGATCACGGCACCGCGCATGCGGGTCTGGTGCCTCCGACCGCGACGCATCCGACATCGATCCGTCCGTTGGTGGAATTGGCGACGATGGCCGGCCAGGATTCGCTCGAACTGACGTTGATCTATCGAGCGGAGTCTCCGGACTACGACAAAGCGGGCATGTTGCTCGAACAGTTCATCGTATTGCTGGAAGGTATCGTGTCGAACCCCGACAAGATGCCCTCGGCGCTCGGCATGCGGACGCGCGCCGAAAGCAGGGAGCGGTTCTGGAAAACGATGGAAGCGACCACGGAATGATCCAAGCATAGGAACTCACCAGGAATGAAAGTCTTCGTCACCGGCGGGAACGGATTCGTCGGGCTCAATGTGGTTTCCGCGCTGGTCGCGGCCGGCCATGATGTCGTGGCCATCGTTCGGCCCGGCTCCAACATCGCTTACCTCGAACCGCTCGGCGTCCAGATCGTCCGCGGCGGTCTGGACGATCCGCAGGCGTTGGCGGCGGCGATGCGCGGCGCCGAAGCGGTGATCCATACCGCGGGCAACACCAGTTGCGACTGGCGCGATCTGCCGCAACTCGAAGCGGTGAACGTGACCGGCACGCGCAACGTCGTGGACGCTGCGCTCGCCGTCGGCGCGCGCCGTCTGGTATTCACCAGCACCACCTCGACCATCGGCGCCTACAACGATCCGGCTCTGCGCGCCGACGAAAACGTGCCGCTCGCCGGCTTCCGCGCGCGTAGTCCTTACGGCGTCACCAAGACCCAAGCGGAGAAGATCGTCGCCGAGGCGGGCGCGCGCGGACTCGAAACGATCGTGCTGAATCCCGCCGAAGTGCTCGGCGCCTACGACTACAACATGCAGTGGGGGCGAATCGTGCTCGCCGCGCAGTTCGATCAGATTCCCTTCGATCCGCCCGGTGGCGCCAGTTTCTGTCATGCCGCCGATGTCGGCCGCGCGCACGTCAGTGCGTTGACGCGCGGGCGTTCGGGCGAGCGTTACCTGATCGCCGGCCACGATGTGCGCTTCTCGGAGTTCTTCCGCATCGTCGGCGAGACGCTCGGCAAGACGTTGACGATTCCGAAGAGCGACTACACCCGCCTGTATCGCGAAACGCGACTGCAGGAGATGGATCCGCCGCGGATGCCGGGTAAGCCGATGGTGGAATCGTATCGATTGCGCGTGCTCGGCAAGTGCTTTTACTACGACTCGGGCAAAGCGGAGCGGGAACTCGACTATCGTTCCGCGCCGATCGACCGGATGGTGCGCGATTGCGCCGACTGGTACCGCGCGAACGGCTTCTTCGGCTGAACGTTCTTACACCGACCACGATAAAAAACACGAGAGAAAGCGTATGGATTCCAGAGCGATGATCGAACTCGATCGCAAACCCTTCAAGGAAAGGCTCGCGTTCCAGTATTCGATGTATTTGAAGGAAGTCGAGGCCGGCTACATGGTCGGCCGTCAAGGCTTCGGGCCGGTCGATCGCCGGATGAAGTACAAGGACTTGAACAGCGACGAGTTCAACGAGGTTTTGGTGTTCGGCTCGAACAGCTACCTCGGCATGTCGAACGACCCTTACGTCAAGCGCAAGGTGATCGAAGCGGTCGAGTCCTACGGCATCGGCACGGGCGGGTCGCCGGCGTTCTCCGGCTACACCAAGCAACATCGCGAGCTCGAATTGCGCTTGGCCAAGCTCGCCGAGCACGACGATGCGGTGCTGTTGCCCGGCGGCTATATGGCCAATCTGTGCTGGGTCACCGGCCTGATGAATCGTAACGACGTGATCGTGTACGACAAAAACAGCCACGCCAGCGTTATCAACGCGATCAAAATGGCCGGCGTGCCGTTCTATACCTTCGATCCCGAAGACATCGACGGGCTGGAGCCGATTTTCGAGCGGATCAAGAGCCGCGCGAAACCCGGAACGCAAATTTTCTCGACGGTCGAAGGCGTCCGTTCCACCGACGGCCTGATCATCGATTTGCGCCGTTACATCGAGATCTGCAAACGGCACGACATCATCACCATCCTCGACGACGCGCACGGCATCGGCACGGTCGGGAAGACCGGTCGCGGCACGCTGGAACATCTGGATCTGCTCGGCCAAGTCGATCTGCGGATGTCGACCTGCAGCAAGGCGATCGGCGCGCAGGGCGCGTTCGTTTCCGGCAGCAAGGAACATATTTTTCTGCTGCGCAACTTCTCTTATCCGTATCTGTTCACTTCCGGTCTGGCGCAACCGACGATCGCCGCCATTTCCGCCGCGCTGGACGTGATGGAGCGCGAACCGGAACGCATCGAACGGCTGCATGAGAACGTGCGTTACATGCAGGACCGGCTCGAACAGCAAGGCATGCGCATCATCCGCGGCGAGTCGGGGATCATCCCGGTGTTTTTCGGCGAGGACGGCGTCGTCCGCAAGCTGAATAAAGAGCTCTATCGCCGAGGTCTGTTCGCCAACATCATGGAATACCCGATGGTGCCGCCGGGCCTGGAGCGCTTGCGCCTGTCGGTGATGTCCACGCATACGCGCGAGGAGATCGATACGGCAGTCGACATGATCGCTTCGACAGCGCGCGAAATGGGCTATCTCTGAGGTTTCGACGACGCTCCATCGCCGCCGATATCGATCGGCGGCGATGATAAAACTGCGGCGCAACATCGAGCTCCGACGCTACAAAATCACATCGCAATCACATCGACATCGCGGAAGCACTCATGAACGTTTTGGAAGAAGTCATCGCCACCATCAACGAAATCAAACGCACCGGCTTCACCGCCGATTCGGTCGAATCCGATTTCTATCTCGGCGGCGACCTGGGGATCGAATCGAAGGAAATGCTCGAAATTTGGTACGAGTTGGAACAGCGCTTGGATATCCGGATCGACGATACCGCCAAGCGCGATCGTTACACGCTGCAGGATGTGGTCGATGTGGTGACCGCCCATCTCGGCGATCGAGCGGCTCAGGCCTGAGCCGGCGCAGGAGAATCGGACGATGACATCGGTTTGGGTATTCCCGGGGCAAGGTTCGCAGCGCAAGGGCATGGGCGAAGGGCTGTTCGAGCGCTATGCGCGCGAGACGGCGCAAGCCGATGAAGTGCTCGGCTATTCGCTGCGTACGCTGTGCCTGGAAGACCCGGACGGCGTGTTGAACCGGACCGAATTCACGCAGCCGGCATTGTTCGCGGTGTCGGCGCTGTCCTTTCTCGCCAAACGCGACGATGGCGCGGTGCTTCCCGATGTTTACGCCGGTCACAGTCTGGGCGAATTCAATGCGCTGTTCGCGGCGGACGCCTTCGATTTCGCTACCGGCGTCGCCTTGGTGGCCAAACGCGGCGAATTGATGTCGAAGGCGCCGCGAGGCGCGATGGCGGCGGTGATCGGCCCGGATCTGACCCGCGTGTGCGCCTTGCTGGATGAGGCCGGTCTCGCCGAGGTCGATATCGCCAATATCAACTCCGGCAGTCAAATCGTGATTTCCGGTCTTTACGAAGATATCGATCGCTGTCAGCCGGTGTTCGCCGAAGCGGGCGCGCGCTTCGCTCGGCTCAACGTCAGCGCCGCGTTCCATTCGCGGTGGATGCGCGATATCCAGGCGCAATTCGCGGACTACATCGCGACCCAATCGCTGCGCCCGCTA
>JADZBF010000125.1 GCA_020852215.1 Lysobacter sp.
ATCGGCCGCGGCATCGTTCCGGGCATGCTGCTGCAAGCGGCGGTCGTCGCCGGTTTTTTGCTGGCCGAAGGATTCGTGTGACGGCATCGCGCGGCCACCCGAGGCCGCAGACATGACCTTCGGCCGTTCGCACTGCGCCGAAACGCGCCGATGATGTCGCACGTATGCCGACGCTCGCCGCCACCACCGACACAACCCTCAGCGACGCGAGCCGCGAAAGGCGCCTCACGAACGGCGCGTTCTTCGGCGATCTGCATGAATGTCGGACGGTCGGCGAGATCGCGTTGTCGGAATTGCGGCCGACGGTGCCCGAGCACGCGATCGAAACGCATACGCACGACGACGCGCATCTGCTGCTGGTGCTGGAGGGCGCGTATCTCAGCAGCGCCGAGGACATGCCCCCCCTGTGCGCAGAACCTGTGCTGATCCTCAATCCGCCCGGCACCACGCACCGCGATTGTTTTCGCGATCCGCGCGCCGATGCGCGCGGGCGCTGTGCGCGCGAGGACGATGCGCCGCCGGGCCGTTTCTTCGCGCTGTCGTTGTCGCCGACGCGTTGGCGCGACGCCTGCGAACGTCGCGTCTTGCCCGATCGCGCCGTACGCCTGCCGTTGCCGGCGCTCGCTGTGGCCTTGCGCCTGCGTCGGCAATTGCGCACGAACGACGATGCGATGATGTTGTCGTTGGAAGCGGAGATCGAGACTTTGCTCGATGCCGCCTCGATGCGACCGCTGCCGACGACGCTTCCGCCGCCTTGGTTGGATCGCGCCCGCGCGCGTTTGCGCGAGGACTGCGCGCATGCGCCGAGTCTGGCCGAACTGGCGCAGGATTGCGGCGTGCATCCGGTGTATTTCGCGCGCGCGTTTCGCCGTCGCTACGGCTGCGCGCCCGGCGACTACCTGCGCCGTTGTCGACTCGAACGCGCGCTCGGTTTGCTGCGCGATCCGCGCCGTTCGCTGACCGACATCGCATTGGCCTGCGGCTTCGTGGATCAAAGCCATTTCACCCATGCGTTTCGGGATGCGTTCGGACGGACGCCGGCCCGGTTCCGCGCCGACGGCTGAGTCTCGCCCTCACAGGTTCCAAATCTACAAGGCGCAGGGCGCGCGACCTGCTAGGGTGCCGGCATCGCAGTTCGAGACCTCGCCATGCCCCGCACCGTTTCCTTCGCCGCCGTCCTGTATTGCCTCGCGTTCGCGCCGTGGCCGCTTGTCGCCGCGGAACCCGCGCAGGCGACGGCGTCTGTCGTCGCTTCGACGCCCGCAAACACTGCCCCCGCGACTCCGGACTTCGATGCGATCACCCGCGCGGTCGAAGCCGGCGAATTCGAGAAAATCACCAGCATCGTCGTCGCGCGCGACGGTCGCGTCGTGTACGAGCATTATTTCGACGACGGCGGCGCGCAGGCGCGACGCAATACGCGTTCCGTCACCAAAACCATCGCCGGCATCTTGACCGGGTTGGCGATCGCCGACGGCAAACTGCCGCACGCGCAGGCGCCGGTGTTGCCGTATCTGCGGCCCGCGAAACCCCGCGAACACGACGATCCGCGCAAGGCGAAGATCACGTTCGAGGATTTGCTGACCATGTCCTCGCGCGTGGAATGCGACGACGAAAACCAATTTTCGCGCGGCAACGAAGAACGCATGTATCTGATCGAAGATTGGGTGCAGTTCTATCTGGACTTGCCGATCCAAGGGTTTCCGGCGTGGGTGCCGAAGCCCGAGGATTCGCCGCACGGCCGCAGTTTTCGCTATTGCACCGCGGGCGTGACCACGCTGGGCGCGGCGCTGCAGGGCGCGGTCGACGAGCGCTTGGACGCGTACGCGCAACGCCGGTTGTTCGCGCCGCTCGGTATCGAAGCGCCGCAATGGCAGTACTCGCCGCTGGGTCTGCCGCAGGCGGGCGGCGGTTTAGGCTTGCGCAGCCGCGATCTGCTCGCGCTGGGTCAGTTGTATCTCGACGGTGGTCGATATCGAGATCGGCAGCTCGTGCCCGCGGAGTGGGTGCGCGCCTCGGTCGCGACGCAAGCGAAGGCCAACGACGATGTCGACTACGGGTATTTGTGGTGGAAAATGCGCTTTCCCGTCGGCGATGCGGTGTGGGAATCCTTCGCGATGAACGGTAGCGGCGGCAATTCGGTGCAGGTCTTTCCGGCGCAGCGCACGGTGGTCGTGATCACCACCGAGAATTTCAACACGCGGCAGCCGCATCAGATCACCGGCAAGTTGCTGATGACGAAGATTTTGCCCGCGCTGTCGCGGTGAGTGGCGGCGTGCATTGATCCGATCGCTACGCGGGTCAATGCAGCCTCGCCCGAAACGCGAGCTCAATCCAACGGCACCACCGCATCGCCGACGCGCAACGTACCGGTACCTCGCGGGATCAGATTCATCCCGAAGGTGATGCCGCTCGGCGTGCGCCGATAGTCTTTCAGCGTGCGTAGCGGTTCGCCCTCGGCATCGCGTTCGCCGGTGTCGGGATCGACCGTAGTGAAGACGCAGCGCGTGCAGGG
>JADZBF010000126.1 GCA_020852215.1 Lysobacter sp.
CGGTGTAGGAAAATTCCTACCCCATCCGGTCGATCGGGCGTCGATCCCTACTGGCGGGCCATCGAAAGCAGCCTGCCAACGCTGCCGGATCTGGTGACGGCGGCATAGCGAGCGCGTAAGCGATTGATTCGTCTGGGCCGCATCCAGGGATGTCGGACAAGCAGCTCGACTGTGTCGGTAGGAACCGGCACACACAGCGATGGCGACCGCCAGCCGGCCTCGAAGCGGCAAGCCGTGGGATGCAACGCGTCGAAAAGCTCCGTGTGCGCGCTCTTCAACAGCCCGCGAAGCCGCGGAAGCCGTACGCCGCGGTCCGACGCTGGCACAATTCGAGCCGCCCCGCCCTTTCGCGGAATTCCACGGAGACCGTCGGTTTCATGCCTCTGCGCGTTCTTCGTCCCGGCGCCCTCGTCTTCGTGCTCACGCTGCTCGGCGTGTCGTCGATGCGGCCGGCGCTGGCCCGCTCCGACGACGAGCGCGCGCCCCCGAACGCCGCAGTCGATACGCGGATCGCGGCGGAAGACGCTGCCATGCCCGGAAATGGCACTCGCGATGCAACCGCATATCTCGCGACGTCGTGGTATCGCGATATCCAAGCGATGGCGGACGCGAAGCACAACGACGACCGCCGCGCGTATCTGCGCGAACGTCTGAGCGCCGACGGTTTCTTGGTCGAATCGATGCCGTTCAAAACGCGCTACGGCAAGGGCGAGAATCTGTTGGTGCCGGTCGCTGGAGCGCCGGAAGCGCCGCTGCTGTTGATCGGTGCGCATACCGATCGCACCCGGCGCGGACGCGGCGCCGCCGACAACGGCAGCGGCGTCGCGATCGCCGTCGCCCTCGCCCAGCGCTTTCGCGCATCGCCGTTGCGCCGTCATCGCGTGGCATTGGCGCTATGGGATATGGAAGAGCCGGGTTTGTTCGGCGCGAAGGCCTACATCGCCGAACGCCGCGAACGTCCGGCGCTGTACGTCAATCTCGATGTGCTGGCCTGGGGCGATACGCTGTGGATGATGACGCCCGACCCGGCGCTCACCCTGGTGGAACCCAGTCGCATCGCCGCCGCCGCGCAGGGTTTCGCGTTTCGCGCCGAAAAACGACACCCTGCCAGCGATCACCTCGCCTTCTACGACGCGGATTGGCCGGCGGTGTCGTACATGCTGACCGACGGCAGCGAGATTCCCAGCGTGCTGCGCGCGATGGCCGGCGAAAAAGTGAGTTTCGTGCCGAAATTGACGGCCACCATCCACAGCCATCGCGACACGATGGATAAAGTCGAGCCCGCGATCGTCGCGCGCGGCATCGATGCGCTGGAAGCCGCGCTGCGCGATTGGGACGCGAACGCGGGGGATTGATGCGCGTCTGCGGAGCGACGTTGCGACCCGGCGCGATCATGGAAGCGGCTCTGCTTTTGTGGGAGCACGCCTGCTTTTGTGGGAGCGCCGGAAGGCGCGATAGGAGGCTCATGGCGATTCGATCGCGCCTTCCGGCGCTCCCACAAGCGAGGTGGCCGCTCCAGAGCCCACAAGCCGCGCTGCATTCGCGAGGCCTGTTCCACCGGCAGCGGATCGCCGGGCCGCCAACCGTCGCTGCACAAGCGATCGAGCAGCCCTGCGACCGCATCGCGTGCAACGCCGCAGATCGATACACGCTCATGGAGCGACCGGCGCCGATTTCGCAGGAACGCTTCTGCTTTTGTGGGAGCGCCGGAAGGCGCGATAGGGGGCTCATGGCAAGGGGCTCAATGGCGATTCGATCGCGCCTTCCGGCGCTCCCACAAGCGAGATGGGCGCTCGAGAGTCCACAAGCCGCACTGCATTCGCGAGGCCCGGGCGCCCTCAATCCACCGGCAGCGGATCGCCCGAATGCCAACCCTCAGCCCGCAGGCGATCCAGCAGCGCCGCCACCGCATCGCGCGCATCGTAGCCATGCACCGGCAACACCAGCACATCGCCGTCGCGCGCCCACATCAAGGCATCGCGCACAGCGTCCACTTCGTTCAAGCGCACCGTGACGGCCTCGTCGCTCAAACCATGCCGATGCAGTTCGTCGCGCAGCAGCGCGGCGACTTCGCCCGGCGCGCGGCCGCGCATATAACCCTCGATGTCCTTGAGCACGATGCGATCGGGTCGGAACCGCATCGCGGTCGCGGCCAGCGCGCGAATATCTGCGTCCTCGCGATTGCCGGCCTGCCCCAGCAGCAAGGCCATGCGATGACCGCCGCGCAGCGTTTGCGCGATGTCGAGCAAACCGCTCAATCCCTCGGGGTTATGGGCGTAATCCAGCAGCGCTTCGACTTCGCCCAACCGCCAGCGCTGCAAACGTCCCGGGTTGTCGCCGTGGTCCGTGCCGAAGCGCGTCAACACGGCGCGAATCGTCTCAGCGGGGACGCCGAGCGCATGTGCGGCGAGCGCGGCGCCCGCGAGATTGCTGAGGTTGTAACGCGCGCGACCGCCCAGCGACAGCGGCATCGCCGAGGCGTCGCCGAGATCGATCGCGATTCCGGCGTCGCGCAGAATCAAGCGACCATCGATGAGGCCGCAGACCGGCGCACCGGCCTCCAACGCACGGCGCAATAGCGTCTCGCGTTCTTCGGCGCGCGTTTCGTCTTCGCGCGGCGCATCGAGATGGAACCAGGCGATGCGCGCGAAATCGGGCGCGGGCATCGACAAGGCCTGCGCGCGCAGCAGCGGGTCGTCGGCGTTGAGCGCCAACGCGCCGCGTTCCGCCACCGCGCGTGCGACGGTGAGCTTCACCGCCGCCACGTCTTCGACGGTGTGAATGCCGTATTCGCCGAAATGATCGGCGCTGACGTTCGTGACCAGCGCGACGTCGGCTTCGGTCAAGGCCAAACCGCGACGCAGCATGCCGCCGCGCGCGGTTTCCAGCACCGCTGCGTCCACGTCGTCGCGGCGCAGCACCTGCCGCGCGCCGGACGGGCCGGAGTAATCGCCGCTTTCCAAGCGTTCCAGCGCCATGTCTTCGCCGCCCACGAACAGCCCATCGGTGCAGGAATGCGCGGTACGCAAACCGTGCGCGCGCAGCATCGCCGCGATCAGGCGCACGCTGGTGGTTTTGCCGTTGGAGCCGGTGACCAGTGCGGTGGGAATGCGGCCCAGCGCGGGCCATGGCACTTCATCGATTGACGGCAAATCGTCGAGAGGCCAGGTACGGCCGCGCACGCCGAGACCGATGCTCAGCGCGTCGTCGTCGAACAGCGTCGGCAGCCCGCGCGCATGCGCTGCGCGCATCAGCGCGAGCGCCTCCGGTCGGGCTTCCGCATCGGCGAAACGGCGCAGCGTCTGCGCGGCCGACGCGGCGTCCCACACCGCCGGATGTCCCGGCGCATGAAAACGTCC
>JADZBF010000127.1 GCA_020852215.1 Lysobacter sp.
TCAGCATCAAAGTGCAGAACGGCCCGCTGACCTCGCGCCTGCAGCACATCAAACCCGGCGACACCATCCTGATCGGCCGCAAACCCACCGGCACGCTGCTGATTTCCGACGTGCATCCAGGCCGCAATCTGTATTTGCTGTCGACCGGCACCGGCCTCGCGCCCTGGTTGGCGGTGATCAAAGACCCTGCGACTTACGAGCGCTTCGAACGCGTGATCGTGTGTCATGGCGTGCGCGGCGAACCGGACCTGGCGTATCGCGATTACATCAGCCGCGGCCTGCAGTGCCACGAGTATCTGGGCGAAGAAATCCGCAAGAAATTGCTGTACTACCCGGCGGTCAGCCGCGAGGATTTCTTCTGGCACGGCCGCTTGCAGCGCGGACGCATCACCGATTTGCTCGAAAACGGGCGCGTCACCGCCGATCTTGGCATCGAAGCATTGGACCCCGCGCACGATCGCGCGATGATCTGCGGCAGCCCGCAGATGCTCGCGGATTTCCGTCGCATTCTCGATGCGCGCGGCTTCAACGCGTCGCCGCGCATCGGTACCGCCGGCGAATACGTGTTCGAACGCGCGTTCGTCGAAAAATAGGCGTAGCGCTCCGGCCCGCACTCCGCGTACGCTTGACCGATCTTCCGCGGAGACCGCCATGCGCGCTCGCATCGTCGTTGCGTTGTTGTTCGCCGCTCTCGGTTTGAGCGGCTGCGCATTCATGCGTCCCGCCGCGGACGCGCCGATCCCGAAACTGCACGTCCCCGCGCCGCAACCGGCGACGCGCTTGGTGGTGATCCTCCCCGGCCGCAGCGACGATTTGGACGATTTGCGCCGCAGCGGCATCGCCGAAGCCGTGCAAGGCGCGTGGCCGGACGCCGATGTGCTGCTCGTCGAACTGCGGTTGGGCGACTACCGACGCGGCGACGCGCCCGAACGGCTGCACGCCCAAGTCATCGCCGCCGCGCACGCGAGCGGCTACCGCGAGGTCTGGCTGGGCGGCGCATCGATGGGCGGCATGGGCGCATTGATGCACGAACGCCTGTATCCCGGCGATGTCGACGGGCTGCTCTTGCTGGCGCCGTACTTGGGAGATCGCGCGATCCTGAAAGAGATTCGCGACGCCGGCGGCCTCGCGCAATGGACCCCGGGGCCGGTGCAGCCGGTCAACGCGAACACCTGGCAACGCGAGCTGTGGCGGCATTTGCAAGGTTGGCAGCGCGATCCGGCACGCACGCGTCAAGTCTGGCTGGCCTACGGCGATCGCGATCGTTTGCGCGATGCCATCGGTGTGCTCGCGCCCGTGTTGCCCGCCGATCATGTGATGGTGCGGCCCGGCGGCCATACCTGGACGGTGTGGAGCCCCGCCGCGGGAGACTTGTTGCGTCGCGCCGACGCTGCGACGCAAGACAACGACTCGACGACGACTCAGTCGTTGCCGTAATTCAGCCAGATGCGCGCGCGGTGCTCGTTATCGAACACGCGGCAATCGTAGCCGCGTTCGCGGCCCAGAATCTCGCCCACTTCCATTCGACTGATCGCAGTTCCGCGCATGTCGACATAGGCGGTGCGCACGGACTCGAAACCGCGGCCTTCCATCGCTGACATCAGCGCTTTCATTTCGTGTTCGGGCGGCACCACGCCGCGCGTGTGATCGAGCACCAACAGCCGGGTGCAGTGCGTTCTGCGCAATGCCGCGCCGATCTGCGCGAACAACGCGATGATCGCATCGATGGTCTCGATCCAGCCGGTGACGTTCGCGATCAAGCAATGGCTTTCCGCGAGCAACGTCAACTCGAACGTGTGTCCCGGCCCCTTCCGGGTGTCTTCCATGTGCGCGATTCCAAAATGATGTCGCTTGAAGCATTGTCGAAATGCACGTCGTTGTGCGTACTGATTCGCCGCATCCGAACGGCGCCCCTTCACGGCCGGCGTCGCGGCCGTTTTCGACTTTCGTGCAGGCTCCTGCCGTCACGGTCAAGTCGCGAGCCCGATTCTTCTCCGGACTCGATCCGACGAGGCGATCGCTCAGGCGTTCGCTTCGTCGTTGCAGCCGTCCATGACTGCGACAGCGGATTTCTTCGGCACTTTGCTTCGGCAGGAGACTCGCGACAACCTGCTTTCTGTTGGCCGTTAACCGAGCGCGGCCTCGATATCGGCAGCGATCGATTCGGGTTTATCGGTCGGCGCATAGCGCTTGATCACTCGCCCGTCGCGACCGACCAGGAACTTGCTGAAGTTCCACTTGATCGCATCCAGGCCGAGAAAGCCGCCTTTTTCGTCTTTCAGCCATTTCCACAACGGATGCGTTTTCGGACCGTTGACGTCGACCTTGGCGAACATCGGGAAATCGACGTCGTAGGTGAGCGAGCAGAAATTCTTGATTTCCGCTTCGTCGCCCGGCTCCTGATGATTGAACTGATCGCAAGGGAAACCCAATACGACCAATCCGCGATCCTGGTAATCGCGCCAAAGCTTCTGCAATCCCGTGTACTGCGGCGTGAATCCGCAGCGGGAGGCGACATTGACCACGAGCAGCACTTTGCCGCTGTAATCGGTCAGCGAGCGGTCGTGCCCATCGATGTCGATGGCGGAAAAATCGAATGCGGTGGTCATGGAAGATCCTTTACGGAATCGCCGCGCCGAACGTCACTTCGTCGGCGTGTCGATGCGGATGGCGGGCGCGAAAGGCTTGATGCCCAACGCTTCGTAGACTTCGCTCGGCGCGTATGCGGTGCCGTTCTTGATCACCAAGGCGACCTTGCGCACGTCGGAGATGTTCTTGGTGGGGTCGCCGTCGACCAGGAGCAAGTCGGCGCGCTTGCCGACCGAGATAGAACCTCGATCCAGCAGCGTGCGGGAGAACTTCGCGCCGTTCCAGGTCGCGACCTGCAGCGCTTGCGACGGCGTCATGCCGGCCTGCACGTACAGTTCGAGTTCGCGCTGCAGCGTGAAGCCCGGCATACCGTCGGTGCCGGCGAGAATCGGCACGCCGGCCTTGTACATGCGGCCGACGAATTCGACCATCTTGTCGTAGGACTTGTTGTAAAGCGCCGCGGTCTGGTCGTCGGGAATATCGAATTCGGCGACGCGCAAGCCGCGCTGCACGTCCGGCGGCATATGATCGGCCACCATCGCGAACGGCGACGACATTTCGCCCGCGCGCTGACGGATGAAGTCGAAGGTAGTGACGGTGGGATCGACCGCGACGCCGCCCTTGGCCAAGGTCGCGATGAAATCCTGCACCGGCTTGGAATCGAAATTCAGATCGGCGATGCGCTTGGCCGGCAGATAGAAACGCTCCAGCGTGCGCGTGTCGGTCGTTTCGTCCACGAGGAAGTTCAACAGCACCTGATTGATGTGCTGGATTTCGTCGAAGCCCGCGTCCACCGCATCCTGCGCGCGCAGATACACCGGGATGTGGCCGCTGACGCGGATATCGAGACTGTGCGCGTACGCCACGGTCTCGCGCAGAATCTCTTTCGGGAACGAGTTGTAGATTTTGATTTGCGGGTAGTTGTTCTTCGCGTACCAATCGATGGCGCGCTTGGCGCCCGCCAAATCCTTGATCACGAAACCGTTGCGCGCGGACATCGGGCTTTCGCCTTCGATGAAGCCGGCCGGCACCACGCTGGGCGACATCAGTTTTCCGGCGCGTTCGGCGACCATCAGCCGTTGCAGCGAGGCGTTGTCGTTGCCCATATCGCGCACGGTGGTCACGCCGGCCGCCAGATGCAGCCCGCCCTGCCACTCGCCGATATGGCCGTGCATATCGTACAAGCCGGGCAGCAACACGCGCCCACCGGCATCGATGACCTGTTGCGTCGGCGCTTTCTCTTGTCCCGCGTCGGAAATCGACACGATGCGACCGTCGCGCAACAGCACATCCGAGGCCGGGCCGAGCGTCGCGGCCTCGCTGTCGAACACGCGCGCATTGCGGATCAGCGTGGTGCCCGCCAGCGGTTTCGCCAGGCGCTTCTGCATATCCATCAACGCCGAGTTCTCCGACCCGCGCTGGATTTGCTCCAACGAATCGGCGTTCGCCTGCCAGCCGTCTTCGATCAAATGCAGATAGCCCGGATAGATCAGCGCGAACATCCGCGGCGCGTCGCCTTCGGTCGCCCATACGAAGCCGGGCGTGAAGCCCACGCCGGTCAACATCAGCAATTGGACCTTGCGGGTTTCGTCGCCTTTGCGCACGTCGGCGTCGGCTATTTTCCGCATCGTCAGCGTGCCGCTGGGGATCAACGGCAATTTGCCGTCCGCGCGCTTCGCCAACGCAGCGATCGCGACGCTCATGCTCTGCGGCGTGCCGCCCAGCGGCGAATACGCGGCGCCTGCGACGGCCGGTTGTTCGCCGGCGTCGGAGGTGGATGTCCAACGCGCGATGCCGTTTTCGACCACGAAATTTTCGTCGACCGGCGCGCCGAAGGTCGAAGCGCCTTTGACCGAATAGCGCAGGAACGTGCCGTCCGGCGCGAGCGCGTATTCCTCTTTCAATTCGGGACCGCGGCCGTTGTCCTTGAAGACGAAATCGACCCGGACCACGCCATCGTCGCCGACGACGACCTCTTGCTGCCCGGCCTGCTTACCGCCGTCCACGAGGGCGAGGTACTTGATCGTCTCGGCGCCGAACGCAACGCCGGAAATGCCGGCCAGCGCCAGCGCCAAACACAGAACACCGCTACGGTTCATAGCCACTCCCCTCGAAATGAATGATCCGGTCCTGAATCCCCAACGCAGGAGATTACCCGCCTCGGTCATGGCCGGAGTCTAACCTAAACGCAGCGGCGGGCTGTCGGAACGCGGCGGGCCGGTCGCTGCGACGAGGATGCGAGCACGCAAGCGATTGATTCGCCGTCGACCCGCCCTCGGCACAGGGCCGGCGATGCGTCCGACGATCGGTACCATGAGACGAACCGGGAGGATCGCGACACCGACCGACCCGAGGGCTTGACCCTCACGCGACGTCGGGCCGCATGCTGCCGCCCGCATCGCCCTTTCCTCAGAACCGCCTCATGCCGTCTATCGCTCTCACCGTCGGTCGCGTCGCGGCTTCGACA
>JADZBF010000128.1 GCA_020852215.1 Lysobacter sp.
GAAGTCCGCGCCCTGCGCGAACGCGAGCGCGACTGGAACGCGCGCGCCGCGCTGCATCGCCCGATCTGGCGTCGCGCCGTGGCCGCGCATGCGAACGCGCCGATCGCGCCCGACGCCAACGGCACCTTGCGCATCAGCTTCGCGCATGTGCAGGGCTATGCGCCGCGCGACGGACTGCGCTACACGCCCTTCACCACGCTCGGCGGCGTGTTGGAAAAGCACACCGGCCGCGAACCGTTCGACGCGCCGGCGAAAGTCCGCGCGGCCGCAGCGTCGCAGCCGTCGATGACCGTGAATTTTCTGGCCGACGGCGACACCAGCGGCGGCAATTCCGGCAGTCCGGTGATCGACGCCCGCGGCGCGCTGGTCGGCATCAATTTCGATCGCGTATGGGAGAACGTGGCCGGCGATTTCGGCTTCAATCCCGAGGTGTCGCGCAACATCAGCGTCGATATCCGCTATCTGCTGTGGATGCTGCGCGATGTGGAACATGCCGAGGGTTTATTGCGGGAACTGCAGCCGCGGATGCTGCACTCGTCGCCCCGGCGCGCCGGGCGCCCGCCGAGCGACGCGGCCGACAATGCCGCACGGTGACCCGCCATTCGTCAGAACCGTCGCGAGGCCCGGCCGAGGCACCGCTAGAATTCAGGTGTGCCCCAGCACGGAGCGGTAGGCCGCGACGTTTTCGCGGCCTCGAAGCATCTTAGCGATCGATGCCCCCAGGCATTTCGGTCCGTACATGGATATCAGCACAGTCACCACGAACGGTATGAATCTCACCGATCTGATCAACCGTCGCGGCTCGGTCGACAAAGCCGAATTGGAAGCGCTGGCCGCGGTGCTGTGGCCGAAGCTCGAACGTTTGGCCGCGCGGCAATTGCAGGGCCGCAGCGGCTTGACCCTGCAAGCCTCGGACCTGGCGCAGGACGCGTACATCGCGCTGATGCACGAATTTCCGGGGCGCTTCAACGACCGCGAGCATTTCTACGCGCTCGCGGCGCGCATCGTGCGCAATATCGTGGTCGATTATCTGCGCCGCCGCGGCGCCGACAAACGCGGCGGCGGCCTGCCGTTCGAACGCCTGGATCGGATCGAATACGAGGTGGCCGGTCCGATCGACGACAGCGTGGATTGGATCGCAGTGGACGCCGCGCTCACCGTCCTGGCCGACCGCCACGCATCGGCGGCGCAGGTGGTGGAACTGAAATTCTTCGCCGGCCTCACCAACGAACAGATCGCCGAGACCCTGCGGCTCTCGCGCGCGACGGTGATCCGGCACTATCGGTATGCGCGCGCGTGGTTGATCGACCATTTCGAAGCGGGGCCGGTCGCGGATGCGTGACGGCAACGACGAAGCGGCGCGGGAAGCGCGGCTATTCGATGCGTTGTGCGAATTGGAGCCCGCGCCGCGCGACGCGCGCCTGGACGAGATCGCGCGCGAAGACGCGGCGTTGGCGGCGCGCTTACGGCGCTTGCTCGCGATCGATGCCGACTACGCCGAGCATACCGCGCGCTCGGTGACGCCCGACGATTGGCCCGACCCATCGCGTCGCGCCACCGAAGGCGACGACATCGGCGCGTTTCGATTGGCCCGACGCATCGGTCGCGGCGGCATGGGTGTGGTGTATCTGGCCGAACGACGCAGCGATTTCGCGCAAACGGTTGCGATCAAGCTGATGCCGCGCTTCGCGATCGACGCGCAGAGCCGCGAACGCTTCGCCCGCGAGCGCCGGTTGCTGGCGCAACTGCGCCATCCGAACATCTGCAGCATCGTCGACGGCGGCGAGTTGGAGGACGGCACGCCCTGGCTGGCGATGGAATACGTGCGCGGCGAAACGCTGTGCGCCTGGTGCGCGCAGCGCGCCGCATCGCTACGCGAACGGATCGACCTGTTTCTGCAGTTGTGCGATGCGGTGCAGTACGCGCACAACCGTCTGGTGATCCATCGCGACCTCAAAGACAGCAACGTGCTGATCGAAACGCTCGGCGACGGTCGCGCCACGGTGAAACTGCTGGATTTCGGCATCGCGAAATCCCTGGAGACCACCGGCGACAACGCGCGCACGGCGCTGCACGAACTCGCGTTCTCGCCGCTGACCGCGGCGCCGGAACAGATTCGCGGCGAGCACGCGACGGTCGGTGCGGACGTGTACGCGCTCGGCGGCTTGCTGCATCAACTGCTGTGCGGTGTTTTGCCGTTCGCATCGGTGGGGCGCGACCCGGCGGCGCTGCAGCGCGCGATCCTCGATGTCGTGCCGCCGATCATGAGCGAGACCCTGCGACGCGAACGCGCCGCCGGTCGCGCGCTCGGCGATGCGCAAGCGTCGCAAGCGCTCCGCGGCGAACTCGATGCGATCGTGGCGCACTCTCTGCGCAAGGCGCCGGAGGAGCGCTACCCGGATGTCGGCGCGTTGGCGCGCGATCTGCGCGCGTGGCGAGCCGGGCATCCGATCTCGATCAGCGGCGGCGATCGTTTGTATCGCTTGCGCAAGTTTTTGCGACGCAACCGTGCGCCGGTGGCGTTGGCGACGGTCGCGACCGCGAGCGTGCTGATCGCGCTCGGCGTCGCGCTTTGGCAATCGGCGCAATTGCGCACGCAGCGCGATGCGGCGCAAACGGCGCGGGCGCGCTCGGAGATCGATCGCGACCGTGCGCGCGCCGTCGCCGGATTCGTGCGCGATACGTTTCGGGACGCCGATCCGAACAAAGCGGCGGAGGGCGGGTTGCTCGCGCGCGAGTTGATCGAGCGCGGGCGACGCAAACTCGACCGATTGGACGCGCAACCGGATGTCCAGGCCGAATTGGCGGTGCTGCTGGCGGAAAGCTATGCGGGGCAAGGGTCGATCGCCGAGAGCGATGCGCTGATGCGGCGCTATGCCGGCGGCATCGGCGCGCTGGCGGTCGGCGATGCCGATGTGCGTTGGCGCGCGCAGGCGCTCAACGCCGCCAATCGATTGGTCCTGGCGCCGGATTCGCGCGCGCTGGATGCGGATCTCGATGCGCTCGCGCGCGCCGCGCAAGGCGCCGAGCGGCAAACGGAAGTCGCGCGTCTGCGCTCGCGACTGTCCGCGCGTCGCTCGCGATTCCGCGAAAGCGCGGCGGTGCTGGAATCGGCGTGGAGAAGTTATTCCGCTTCGTTGAATGCGGATCAGGCGCTGCGGCTGCGCATCGATCTGGCCGATGCCTTGCTGAGCGCCGGGCGCCGCGACGATGCGCGCGCGATCTGCAGCCGCATCGACATCGACGCGCTGGCCGGATTCGATCCCGCGCTGCAAATCCGCGCGCTGCGCTTGTTGGCGCGCGAACGCAAGCGCCGCGGCGACGATCCCGCGTCGCTGGCGCGGATCATAGAGCGCTGGCAACGCACCGCCGAGTCGCTGTACGGCGAGCGCTCGCTGGAAGCGGCCTCGGCCTACGTCTGGTCGGTGGGCGTGAGTACGGATCCGGCGGAACAGAACGCGCTGATGGACAAAGCGTTCGCGATCCAGCGCGACAAATTGCCGCCGCTGTCGTTGGCGCGCGCCTATGCGGAATTCAACATGGGCATGTTCCATGTGGATTTGCGCGCGCGGCACGACCTGGGCGAACCGTTTTTGGCGCGCGCCGTCGACATCGGTCGCGCCACGGCTTCGCGCGGACATGCCGATGTGCGCCGTTTCGAGTTGGAATGGGCGCTTGCGCTGAATGCGCTCGGGCGTTATCGCGAGTGCCTGGAGCGTTTGGCCGGGCCGCCGGCCACGGCCGAGGACATCGACGACACCGAACTGCTGAGTCGCTTGCATCTGGAATTGGCGCGCGCCGCGAACGCACTGGGCGCCACGAACGCTGCGCGGGCGAGCGTGGCCGCGGTTCGAGCGCTGTGGCCGGCGAACGTGCCTATGAATGGGCCGACGATGCCGCCGAGCATCGCCGCAGCGCTGAGCGCACAGGACGACGCGATCGCACGTACGCGCCGAACGCCTCGCCGCCATGGAATTCCCGACGAACGGTGATCCTGTCCGGGCGCGGGTTGCGCTGCATCGATTGCATCGGCGCGCCAGGACGGTACCCGAGCGACGATCCTGACCTCCGTGTTCATTTCACCCCCCGAGAACTCCGAAGATGAAAACCGCTTTATCCGCGCCGCGGCCTTTCGCGCTGCCTTCATTCGCACCGCTGTGCTTCGCGCTGCTGTGCTTCGCATACGTCCCGCAAGCCCTGGCGTTCCCGCCCTGCCCGAAAGCGCCGCTCGCGCTGATCCCCGTCGAGAGCGAAGGCGAAGGCACGCTGTCGGCCGGTAACGACGACTTGCCGATACCCGGCCCCTGGTACGTCGTGCGCTACACGATGGTCGGCGATCTCAGCTTGATCGAATCGAATGCGGCGGAGTCGTCCGAAAATCCGAACACCGGCAAATGCGGCGATCGCGGCGCCGTACCGATCCCCGTCGCGAACGCTTCCTCCGGCACGATCGGCTTGACGCCGGGCTACGCGCCGATCAGCGCGTTCAGCGCGATTGCGCTGCCGGACTGGACCGCTTCCGCGCCCTGGCACGGGACGGTTTCCTACGCGTTCGAATTCGCCATCGACAACGCCAGCCTGCCCACGGGCGCATGGATCGATCTGTTGCAATTCGAACTGCGATCCGACGGCAGCGGTCAAGCCGTCGGCGGGCAATCGCAAACCAGCGCGGTGTACCGCCTGCGCAAACTCTCGACCGCCAAATTCCCATCGGCCCTGGTGTTGATCGAATCTCTCTTCAACGACTCCGACAAGCCGACCAACGATCGCATCGTCGCGCTGCTGCCGCTGCAGGACCCTTCCGGCGCCACGCCGATGCGACTGCGCTGGAGCCAATCGAGGCGCATCGTCGCACCGACCCACATCGACACGTCGCTGGAATGGACGCACGCCGACGGTAGGCCGCTGTACGAGGCGAAGCTCGATAATCAGTGGGCCGATCTGCTCTTGATGGGCTTGCTGGATTACAACACCGGCCAACCGCCGCTGGGCGCTCCGCTGCCGCGCGTGCAGTTCAGCAAAATGGAATTGTCCGCGGAATGAGGGCTCGGCGGTGATGCTCCGCGCCGCCGGGCGAGACCGGCGACGCGGAGCGGTTTCGCGACTCAGTGCTCGTACGCCGCTTCGCCGTGCGAGGCGATGTCGAGACCTTCGCGTTCGGCCTCTTCGTTCACGCGCAGACCGATGGTGTACTTCACCACCAAGAACGCGATCAGCGAGACAACGCCCGAGACGATCACCGTCGTCAGCACGCCCTGGAACTGAATCCAGACCTGCGAGGCGATGCTGTACTCGGTCAACGCCGTTTCGGTCACGTAGTCCCAGATGCCCGCGCCGCCCAGCGACGGCGCCGCGAACACGCCGGTGAGCAACGCGCCGGTGATGCCGCCGACGCCGTGCACGCCGAACACATCGAGCGAATCGTCGGCGCGCAGCAGTTTCTTCAGGCCGGTGACGCCCCAGAAGCAAACCACGCCGGCGATCTCGCCGATGGCCAACGCGCCCATCAAACCGACCAGACCCGCGGCGGGCGTGATCGCGACCAGACCCGCCCCCGCGCCAGAGGCGCCGCCCAGCATCGACGGCTTACCGCGCGCGATCCATTCCACCGCGCTCCCTACCAGCACCGCCGCGGCGGTCGCCAGGAAGGTGTTGACGAAGGCCAGCGCGGCGACGCCGTTGGCTTCCAGCGCGGAACCGGCGTTGAAGCCGAACCAGCCGAACCACAGGATCGACGCGCCGACCATGGTCTGCGTGAGGTTGTGCGGACGGATCGCTTCGCGCCGATAACCCAGACGCGGGCCGATCACGTACGCGCCGACCAGACCGGCGATGGCGGCGTTGATATGCACCACGGTGCCGCCTGCGAAATCCAGCGCGCCTTTCGCCCACAGATAACCGGACTTCGCCAGAACGCCTTCCACCGCGCCCGCATCGACGAACGCATCGGGACCGGGGAAGAACCACACCATATGCGCCATCGGCGCGTAGGCGAAGGTGAACCAGATCGCGGTGAACACCAACAGGCCGGCGAATTTCACGCGTTCGGCGAAGGCGCCGACGATCAACGCGCAGGTGATGCAGGCGAACGCGCCCTGGAAGACGAAGAACGCCAGTTCCGGAATGTAGACGCCTTTGGTGAAGGTGGCGGCCATCGCGCCGTTGAGGCCCTCGCCGAACAATCGCGCGCCGCCGCCGAAGAACGCATTGTTCTCGGTGAACGCCAGACTGTAGCCGTACACGGCCCACAGCACCGCGACCAACGAAATCACGACCAGGCATTGCATCACGACCGACAGCACGTTCTTGCTGCGCACCAGGCCGCCGTAGAACAGCGCCAGACCGGGCAAGGTCATGAAGATCACCAGCGCGGAGCAGATCAAAATCCACGCGGTATCGCCCTTGTCGGCGGTTTGCGCGGGCGCGGCGGCGGGTTCTGCGGCGGCGGGCTCTGCGGGAGCAGGTTCGTCGCCTGCGGCCGCGGGCGCGTCCGCGGCGGCTTCCGCCGTGGTGGTCATTTCGGCTTTGTCGGCTTTGTCGGCCGCAGGTGCGGCCGCTTCGGTCGCCGGCGCCTTTTGCGCGGCCACCGTCAACGTCGCGCCGAAGGTCATCGCGCCGCACAGCAGCGCCAGCAACAATGCACGGGTCCTCGACCCGGACAGCAATCCAGTGTTCATGGGACAGTCTCCGAGTGTGGGTTACAGCGCGTCCGCGCCGACTTCGCCTGTGCGGATGCGGATCACCTGCTCCAACGCGACGACGAAAATCTTGCCGTCGCCGATCTTGCCGGTGCCGGCCGCGCGTTGGATCGCCTCGATCGCCGCGTCGAGCTGTTCGCTCGCCACCGCGGTTTCGATTTTGATCTTGGGCAGGAAATCCACGACGTATTCCGCGCCGCGGTACAACTCGGTATGACCTTTTTGTCGCCCGAAGCCTTTGACTTCGGTGACGGTGATGCCGGACACGCCGATCTCGGACAAGGCTTCGCGCACCTCGTCGAGCTTGAACGGCCGGATGATGGCGGTGATCAGTTTCATGCGCTCTCCCCGTAGTCGATGGCTTGCCGCGATGGCTCGCCGTGATGAGCGCCGACGCCGAAGCCTCGGCGCTCGCGTACGACCTCGAATTCCCGCGCACCGCCTTGCGGGCGATGCGCGGGAATCGTCGGTCCTTGGGGAACCGCAGCGCAGTCCGACGTGGGGAAGGAAGCTGCGTCCGCGTTTCCCGTGCCTCGTCTCTCCAAACTCTCCGGGCCGCGCGCGATTCGCATCGAACGCCGCGGCCATCCCGCTCGCACTCTCTACCTGTGTGTCACGCCTGCGCGTTCGCGTCGCTCAAGGACAATGCGATCGTCATGAACACGCTGTACGGGTCTTCGACGTAATCGCCGAACGGCCCGCATTCCTCGAAACCGAATCGCTCGTACATCAGACGCGCCGGCAGAAACGCATCCGGCGATCCGGTTTCCAAACTCAATCGTCGATAGCCGCGCTCGCGCGCCGTCGACAGAATCCGCCGCATCAATGCCGCCGCCACGCCCTTGCGCTGATGCCGCGTCGCGGTGCGCATCGACTTGATCTCGCCGTGCGTCGCGTCCAAGGCTTTCAACGCGCCGCAACCCAACAATTCGCCTTCGTCCCACGCCGTCCAGAACGTGATCTCCGGACGGCGCAGTTTGTCCAAATCCAACGCGTGCACGCTTTCAGGCGGCGAATGCAGGAACATCTCGTCGAGGTGTTCCTGCAGCAGCGCGGCGATCTCGCTGCCGCGCAAATCGTCGATCCGAATCCGCATGTCGCCCCCGCAACGTTCATCGGTTAACGCCGAACGACCTCTCCCCAGCCCTGGCGTTGCTCGCAATCTGTAGGCTGGGTCATACGACCCAGCCTACGTACGCGCATCAGATCGTGTAATACATCTGATATTCGAGCGGATGCGTCGCCGCGCGGAAACGCGTGACTTCCTGCATCTTCAGCGCGATGTAGCCGTCAATGAAGTCGTCGGAGAACACACCGCCGGCCTTGAGGAATTCGCGATCCTTGTCCAACGCTTCCAAGGCCTGATCCAGGCTGTGGCACACGGTGGGGATGTTCTTCTCTTCTTCCGGCGGCAGGTCGTACAGATCCTTGTCGCTCGGCGCGCCCGGATCGATCTGATTCTTGATGCCGTCCAGACCGGCCATCATCAACGCGGCGAACGTGAGGTAGCCGGTGTTCATCGGGTCGGGGAAGCGGATCTCGATGCGGCGCGCTTTCGGATTCGCCACGTACGGAATGCGGCACGAAGCGGAGCGGTTGCGCGCCGAATACGCCAACATCACCGGCGCTTCGAAGCCCGGCACCAAGCGCTTGTAGCTGTTGGTGGTGGAGTTGGCGAACGCGTTGATCGCGCGCGCATGCTTGAAGATGCCGCCGATGTACCACAGCGCGAGCTGCGACAAACCGCCGTAACCGTCGCCGGAGAACAGGTTCACGCCGCCCTTCGCGAGCGACTGATGCACGTGCATGCCGCTGCCGTTGTCGCCGACGATGGGTTTCGGCATGAAGGTCGCGGTCTTGCCGTTGCGGTGCGCGACGTTCTTGATGATGTACTTCATCGTCAGCAGTTCGTCGGCCTTCTGCACCAGCGTGTTGAACTTGGTGCCGATTTCGCACTGGCCGGCGTTGGCGACTTCGTGGTGATGCACTTCCACTTCGATGCCGACTTCGGTCAGCGTCTTGCACATTTCCGCGCGCAGATCGTGCAGCGAATCCAGCGGCGCGACCGGGAAGTAGCCGCCCTTCACCATCGGCCGGTAGCCGGTGTTGCCGCCTTCGTATTCGCGGCCCGAGTTCCAATGCGCTTCTTCCGAATCGATGTGGAAGAAGGTGTGGCCCATTTCGTTGGCGAAACTCACGCTGTCGAAGATGAAGAATTCCGGCTCGGGGCCGAAGAACGCCTGGTCGGCGACGCCGCTGGCCTTCAGATAGGCTTCGGCGCGCTTGGCGACGCCGCGCGGATCGCGCGAGTACGCCTGCATCGTCGCCGGGTCGAGAATGTCGCAGGTCAACACCAGCGTCGGATCGACGGTGAACGGGTCGAGGAACGCGGTGGCGGCATCCGGCAGCAGGATCATGTCGGACTCGTTGATGCCCTTCCAACCGCTGATGGACGAGCCGTCGAACATCTTGCCGTCCTCGAACAGGCCGGGCTCGATGATCGACGCCGGGAAGGTGACATGGTGCTGCACGCCGCGCATATCGGCGAAACGCAAGTCGACGAATTCGACTTTATGGTCCTTGATCAATTTTTCGACGTGGTCGAGGGACATGCGGAGGCTCCGGTGGCTGAAGGATGCCTCTCACTACGCAAGCCGTGTGCCAGCCGCGAATACTCGTAACCGATTGATCGCAAAGGCTTCGCCGAATGATCGCACGGACCCGCCTGTGCGAATTTGGTGCAAACGAAAATTAACGCACCAAAAAAGTGCAATCTTGTCAGGTCATCCGCCTATTGTCGGCTTCTTATCGGCATCGCTCCGCAAGCCAGGCTTCGGCCGTTACCACGGCGTCGTCCGTCTCCTGATCGGGCAAGACCGGGCCGTGGTGCGCCCGATCGCCGCGATCGAGAATCCACGACGTGGTCAGCGCCAACAGGCCGCCGTTCTCCAGGCGGAGCGAGGCATTCGCGGTCGTCGCGCCCGCGGTCGGTCGGCCGAAGAATCGGACATTGCGCTGGCCCTTGAAGCCGAGGGCGAGGATCTCGCCGGAACTGGCCGTCCTGCGGCCCAGCACTATCGCGACATAGGCCGGCTTGTGCGCCAACGGGATCAGGTTTTCCAGCCGCGGGAACGCGGACTCGTTCATGTGCAGCACGCCGCCACGGACATTGACCCGCTGCCGCATGCCGGCGCGGTTCTCGAAGGTTTCCAGCGTGCCCTCGTCGTACAGCGGTGCGATCCCGCCCATCATCGGCCACATATTCCCGCCGTGATTCGACGAGACATCGACGATCAGGCCGCAGCGATCGACGGCGAGCGATTGCACCAACGCGTCGCGAACCACGCCGGTCGCGGCCGGCACGGCTTCGGAGGGCCCGGTCCACGCGTTGACGATCAGGCGGCCGAAACGAGCGCCGGTCGCGCTTTCCGCGATCGGGCGACGCGCCTTTTCGGGCGCCGGTTTGGGCGACTCGGCGCTCGGCAGCGCTTGCGGCGGACGGTAGGACGAATGCCCGTCCCCCAGGGCCTTCAACACGTAGCGGATCGCCGCCGTGCGTCCGGCTTCGCCGGGTTCGGCCGAGGCGAGCGCCTGCGCCTCACGCTCCACCGTCGCCCAATCGACCGCCTCGGCTTTGAGCGCTTTGTCGCGCGCGAGCGCGGTGGCTTGCGCGACGACCGGATCGGTGGCCGACGCGGGATCCGCGGCGAGAACGGCAACGGCGCAACCGACGAGCGTGCAACCGATCAGGACAGCGAGCCGCATGGGAATCCGGGCGTGAGGGAGACGCACATGCTACGGTCTGTCGAGGCGATCGGTGTGAATTACCTTGCGAATCCAGCGGCCGGAAGTGCGGTCCATCCGCAGGCGCGCCGCCTCGTCATCGCTCGGTCGTGGATCGACATCCGCCCCTCGCTCGTCCTCGCCGCGCACCCGCGGATGGGCCGCGCAATGCCCACGATCGTGACGGCAGGCGTTGGCGGCCGATCGCTCGGCGCCATGCCTGACACGATCGCCCGGTAAACTTCGCCGGCCTTTACGACAGATCCACCATTCGGACACAGACCCGATGCCACGCTCGCCGCTCATTCGATCGCTCTTTCTGTTGTCCTTGCTCGGGACCGCGCTCGGCGCCCGCGCCGCCGAATTCGACACGTGTTTGGTCCTCAGCGGCGGCGGCGCCCGCGGCATGACGCATATCGGCGTGATCAAGGTGCTGGAGCGCGAACGCATTCCGGTGGACTGCATCGTCGGCACCAGCATGGGCGCGGTGGTGGGCAGCTTGTACGCCAGCGGTATGAGCGCGACCGAGATGGAATCGCAATTGCGCGCGCTGGATTGGGGCACGATGTTCGTCGATCGCATCGACCGCCGCACGTTCACGCAACGGCGCAAGGAAGAAGACCGCAGTTTTCTCGCCAAGGGCGGCTTCGGCCTGCGCGACGGCAAATTGACGGTGCCGCCGTCGGTGTTCGAAGGCCAACGCTTGGCGGTCGCGCTGCGCGCCGCGCTGTTGCCCAGCGCGAACATCGCGCGCTTCGACGACCTGCCGATTCCCTACCGCGCCATCGGCACCGATTTGGAAACCGGCGAAGCGGTGACGATGGATCACGGCGATCTGGTCAATGCGGTTCGCGCCAGCATGGCGGTACCGGGCGCGTTCGCGCCGGTCACGTACGAGGATCGCTCGCTGATCGACGGCGGCGTGTCGTTGAATCTGCCGGTGGAAATCGCGCAGGCCTGGGGCGCGAAGCGGATCATCGCGGTGGACATCGCCGCGCCGCTGAAAAAGCGCGAACAACTCACCGACCCCTTCAGCATCACCGACCAGATGGTGACCGCGCTGATGCTGAAGGAAACCAGACGGCAGCGCGAGCGACTCGGCGCGGACGACGTGCTGATCGTGCCCGAACTGGGCGATATCGGTTCGGCGGATTTCGACGCCGCTCTCGATCAAGGCGTTGCGTTGGGCGAACAAGCCACGCTCGCGGCGCTGCCGCGGTTGCGCGCGCTGCAACTTTCGCCGGATGCCTATGCCGCATGGCGCGAGACGCGATTGGCGCGATTGAAACCCATCGGCCACGTCGATCGCGTGAAATTGGTGAACACGTCCGACATGGACGACGACGCGCTGCGCGCGTATCTGAGCACCCAGCCCGGCGACACGGTGGACGCCGCGCGCATCGAACAGGATCTGAGCAAACTCTATGGTTTGGGCGAATTCTCGCGCGCGTACTACACGGTGGGCGAAAACGAGAGCGGCGAGACCGTGTTGACCTACGTCACCCGCAGCCGGCGCTGGGAAGAAGACGGCACGCTGAAATTCGGGTTGTTCATGCAGGACGATTTCGAAGGCCAAGGCGAGTACCAGATCGGCGCGCGCTACGGCAAACGCGAACTCAACCGCTTCGGCGCCGATCTGCGACTGGAAGCGCGGCTCGGCGATCGCAATCGCGCCTACGCCGAATTCAATCAGCCGCTGGATCTGCGCCGACGCGCGTTCCTGCGGCCGTCGCTGGAATGGAACGGCGAAAACCAAACGCTGCTCGACGAGGCGAATCGCACCGGCGATTACCGCCATAGCCGCTGGGAAGCGCGCGCGGGTGTCGGCCTCAGCGTCTCCGATTGGGGCGAGGTCTCGTTCACGCCCTTCCTGCGCCGCAATCACTTCGATCTACGCGCCGATTCGCTGTCGGCCGATATTCCGCGCACCTCCACCAGCGCGGGCGTCGATCTGGCGTTTACGGTGGACACTCAGGATGACGCCGAATTTCCGGGCAAAGGGTGGTACGTGCAGGCCCGTCACACGCGTTACGTGCCTGCGCTCGATAGCGACACCAAAGGCTTCACCAGTCGCGCGCAAGCCTCTTACGCATTCACTGGCTGGGGCGGGCGCTGGCAACTGGGCGCGCACGCGCAAACGCACGAAGGCGATGCGTACGAAGACACGACGACGCTGGGTGGACCGTTCCGTCTCTCCGGCTACGGCATCGATCGCCTGCACGGCACGGGTTCGGCCTTGACCACCCTGCAATACCAATACCCGCTCGCGCAGATGCTGCAGTACCCGCTGTTCGTCGGCGGCTCGCTGGAAGCAGGACAAATCTGGGGTCGCGGCGAAACGGCGACGTTCGATCGCACGATCTTCGGCGGCAGCGTGTACAGCGCGCTGGACACGCCGCTGGGACCGATCTATTTCGGCTTGGGTCTGGCCGAAGGCGGCGAGGAAGCGGTGTTCCTGCGGTTGGGGCAGCCGGACTGAGCGCCGGCTCGACATCCGCTGCGCTCGGTGCTTTCGCGCCGTCGGTCGCGGCGATCTCAAGCAGTCGCTGAGGCGCGACGCGAACCGGGCGCCGCCGGAAGCAAGGCGATGCAGGCATTTCGTCGCAGAACCTGCAACATCCGACGCCTAGAATCGCGACGTCGCGCGACGGATTGCCGACGTTTCGCCTCACCGAACGATCGCAGCCAAACGATCGAACCCAAGCGCACCGTCGCGCACCGTCCGTACCGTCGTACGGACGCCCTCGCCGGTTCCCGAAGAAGGGCACCGCATCCACCAAGGACGATCCGCATGAAAAAATTGCTCACCACTCGAACCCTCGCGCTCGCCACGTCGGTCGCGCTGGCGCTGGGTTGCGCTCCAGCGTTCGCCGCGCAATTGCGTATGAACGAACGTCCGGTCGAAGGCCGCTACATCGTGGTTCTGAAAGAAAACGCCGCGCGGCTGTCTTCGGAAGCCAACGGCAAGGCGCGCGTCGCCGATGTCGCGCGCAGCGTCTCCGCCGGCCACGGCGCGAAACTGTTGCGCAGCTACGAGCATGCGCTGCGCGGCTTCGTGGTCGATGCCGACGACCGCGCGCTGGCGAAACTGCTCGCCGACCCGCGCGTGGCCTATGTCGAACAAGACGGCTTCGTCTCCGCCAACGCCACGCAAAGCCCGGCGACGTGGGGCCTGGATCGCGTCGATCAACGCAATCTGCCGCTCGACAACGCCTACACCTACACCACCACCGCGACCGGCGTGCACGCCTACATCATCGACACCGGCATGCTCACCACCCATAGCCAATTCGGCGGGCGCATCGGCAACGGATTCGATGCGGTGGGCGGCGGCGTGACCGACTGCAACGGTCACGGCACGCATGTCGCCGGCACCGTGGGCGGCGCCACCTGGGGCGTGACCAAGGGCACGACGCTGCATCCGGTGCGCGTGCTGGATTGCAGCGGCTTCGGCACGTGGTCAGGCGTGATCGCGGGCATCGATTGGGTGCGCGTCAATCACGTCAAACCCGCGGTCGCCAACATGAGTCTGGGCGGCGGCGCCAACGCTTCGGTCGATGCGGCGACCGACAATCGGATCGCCGCCGGCGTGACCGTCGTCGTCGCCGCGGGCAACGATTACGGCGGCGATGCGTGCGCGAAGTCGCCGGCCCGCGTCGCGGCCGCGATCACCGTCGGTTCGACCGACAGCAACGACGCGCGCTCCGGTTTCTCGAACGTCGGCACCTGCCTGGATCTGTTCGCGCCGGGCGGCGGCATCACCTCGGCATGGCATACCGGCACCACCGCGAGCAACACCATCAGCGGCACTTCGATGGCGTCGCCGCATGTGGCAGGCGCCGCCGCGCTCTATCTGGCCGACAACCCGAACGCTTCGCCCGCCACCGTACGCAATGCGCTGGTCGCCAACGCCACGCCCAACAAAGTGGCCAACGCCGGCGCCGGCTCGCCGAATCTGCTGCTGTACACGATCAGCAGCGCACCTCCGCAACCGGGCTGCGGCGTGCTCGCCAGCGGCGCATCGCTACCGACGGGCGGCTCGAAGACCTCCTGCGACGGCCGCTTCACTTTCGTGATCCAGGGCGACGGCAATCTGGTGCTGTATCAAGCCGGCGTCGGCGCGATCTGGGCCAATTACGTCTTCGGCACCGGGCACACCCTGCACATGCAGGGCGACGGCAATCTGGTGGTCTACAACAACGTCAGCCAAGCGCGCTGGCACACCAGCACTTGGGGCCAGCCCGGCGCGTGGCTCGCGGTGCAGAACGATGGCAACGTCGTGGTCTACAGCGCCAGCGGTCAAGCGCTGTGGAACACCGGTACCTGGGGCCGTTGATTCCGACGCGATCGATTCGAGCGTTCGCGCGAACGCTCGCTCCCGGCGCCCCGCTTCGGCGGGGCGTCGTCCGGACACGATCGCTCGCCGCGCCGCTACACTAACGTTTTGAACGCGACCGCCGCCGCATGACCGATCTGTTCGCCGCCCTGTTGCTCGGCATCATCGAAGGCATCACCGAATTTCTGCCGATTTCCAGCACCGGGCATCTGTTGATCGCCGAGCGCTGGCTGGGTCATCGCAGCGATCTGTTCAACATCGCCATCCAGGCCGGCGCCATCCTCGCGGTGGTCGCGATCTATCGGCAGCGGCTGTGGGAATTGCTGGTCGGTTTTCGCGCGCGCGAGAACTACGACTATGCGCTCAAGCTGGCGGTCGCCTTCGGCGTCACCGCGGTCGGCGGCCTGACGGTGAAGAAGCTCGGCTGGAGCCTGCCCGATACGGTCCGCCCGATCGCTTGGGCGCTGGTGATCGGCGGCGTGTGGATGCTGGTGGCCGAACGCTTCGCCGCCCGGCGCGCGGCGGAACTCGGCGAACGCACGGCGATTTCGTGGACCGTGGCCATCCTGGTCGGCATCGCGCAGGTGGTGGCGGGGGTGTTTCCCGGCACCTCGCGTTCGGGCGCGACGATCTTCGTCGCCCTGCTCGCCGGCACCACCAGTCGGGTCGCCGCCACCGAATTCGCGTTTCTGGTCGGCATCCCGACGATGTTCGCGGCCACCGGCTACGAGCTGTTGGGCGTGTTCAAGAACGGCGGCGCCGCGCATGAAGACTGGCACGCGCTGGGCGTCGCGTTCGTCGCCTCCGCCATCACCGCCTTCATCGCCGTGAAATGGCTGCTGCGCTACATCCAGAGCCATAGCTTCGCGCCGTTCGCGTACTATCGCTTCGTCGTCGGCGCGGCCTTGTTGCTGTGGTTGCCCGAGGCCTGAACGCCGCTTCGCCGGATTCGCGACGCATACGGTCGTTCGACTACCGCCCGGCCCGCGACGCTCGCTCCGCACCACCCGCTTCGGTCTGCATGATGCGTTCAGCGTCGCCCGTTCAACATCTGCCCACGTTCACCCCCTGAACGTCTCATTCGTCACCAGGAGCCCGTCATGCGTCGTCTTCCTATCACCTTCGCAATGATGCTGGTGTTGAGCGCCTGCGCCAGCGGCGTGAGCGCCGGCGGCAGTCCGGCCGCGACCGATCTGTCCAATGCGCGCAAAGTGCGCGTCGACAAGAACGAATTGATCAACGTCGGCGGCTGGAAGCTGGAATCCGCGCACGGCGCGGACCGCGCCGGTATCGACGCGCTGTTCGTGGAGAACGCCGCCTACGAATTGAAATTCGACCCCGACCGATTGTCGGTCGTCGGCGGCTGCAATCAACTGCGCGGCAGCTACTCCGGCAGCAAGCGCATGAGCTTCGAAGTCGCCATCGCTACGCGCATGGCCTGCAAGGACGACCGCAATCTCGCCGATCAACGCATGAGCGAACTGCTCAACGGCAGCTACAACGCCGAATTGCTGGACACCCAACCGATGCGGCTGCGCCTGACCGGCGACGACGGCACGGTGCTGGTCTTCGCGGCGACGCCGCTGCAGCTCTGACCGAACGCCGACAACGCCCCACGAACGCCCCGGCTTGATCTGGGCGTTCGTGGGGCGTTCTCGTACGCGTTTGCGCTCGCGCGCCAAGCGCAACCGGAGATCTCGCCGAACAATCGGCGCCGCCGATGCGCCGCGACGCAACGTGCCGGCCATCACATTTCAGCGCAATGCGCCAACGCGCATGTCCTGTTTCGCTCGCGATCGCCGACATTAGCGGGTGAGCCGCCCCCGCGGCTTCATCGGCTCGCCTGCGGCGCTGCAGGTACACCTAGGACGCCGGAGGTTCGATGCGAATCTCAAACTCAAGGAGTTTTGCCATGTACAAGTCAGTACGCACCGTAACGCTTTCTCTGTCCGCTCTTTCCATCGCGACGTTCGCGCTGTTTTCCTCCGCCACCGCATCGGCGGCCCCAACGGACTCCACCGCCGACGACATCCCCGCGCACGTGCGCTTCGCCATGCAGCGCGATCTCGGCCTCATGCCGGGGCAAATTCCGCAATATCTCGCCGCCGAACGGCGCATGCCCGACACCGAACGCAACGCTCGCAGTGCGCTGGGCACGCAATACGCGGGCGCTTGGCTCGAACGCGACCGAATGGGCGACTACGTGCCGGTGATCGCGGTCGCAGGACAGGCGCATGCGAGCACAGTCGCCACGCTCGGCGCACGCGTCCGCGTGGTCGCGCATAGCCTGGCGCAACTGGAGACGGCCCATTCGCGCCTCGACGGCATGGCTCGGTTAACGGCCAAGGGCAAAAGCCGCCCGATCGATGCGCGCATCCACTCCTGGCACATCGACCCGATGCGCAACAGCGTGGTGATGACCATCGACCCGGGCGCCATCGATACCGCCATCGATTTCGTTGCGGCGAGCGGAGCCGACAGCCGCGTCGTACGTTTCGTGGAATCCAAATCCCGCCCGCAGCTCCTGCAACAAGCGAACTTCGATATTCGCGGCGGCGATCGTTTCAACATGCCGGGCTCGTGGTGCTCGATCGGATTCGCCGTGACGCTGGGTACGCTCAACGGCTTCGTGACCGCTGGTCATTGCGGTACGACCGGTACCGCCGTCACTCATCCCAACGGCCAAGCGATCGGCACGATCGTCGATTCCGTGTATCCAGGCAGCGATTTCGCCGTCGTCCATAACACCAATACACGCGGCATTCCGCGTCCCTGGGTGAATGCGTACGCCTTCGGCGGCAACCTCGTCATCCGCGGCAGCACGCCCGCCGCGATCAATGCCGTGATCTGTCGCTCGGGTACCACCACCGGCGCGCGTTGCGGCAATTTGCTTTCGACCGGCGGTACGGTGAATTACGGCAACGGCAATATCACCGGGCTGTCGTTCACGAGCGCCTGCGGAGGCCGCGGCGACTCCGGCGGCTCATTCGCCACACCGGAAGGTCAAGCGCAAGGCGTCCTCTCGGGCGGCGAGTTGACGTCCGGGAACGACAACTGCAGTTCTGCGGCGCCGAGAACGTTCTTCCAACCGCTGCGGCCGATTCTCGCCAACTACCCGGGTTTGACCCTGGTGGTCGGCCCGTAACCCTGCGCCGATGAAA
>JADZBF010000129.1 GCA_020852215.1 Lysobacter sp.
CAATCGCACCAGCAACCCGCGGATCAGCGGGCCGCGCTGCAGATCGAACGGGCGGCGCGTTTCTTCGGTCAGGACTGTGTCCAGCGCCGCCTCGCGCGCCGATGCGTCCACGCCGCTCAGATCCTGCTCCCGCAGCGCGAACGGCTGCGGCGGATCGATCTTCTGGTACGCCTCGCCTTCCACCGCCTCGAACCGCGTCCTCAGGCTCTCGTGGCGCGACACCAGCGCGTCCAGCGACCCGCGCAACGCGGCCGCGTCCAAGGCGCCGCGGAGCGATAGTTCCAACGGCAAATGGTAGGCATCCTTCACGCCCTCGATTTGCTCCACGAACCACAGGCGCTGCTGCGCGAACGACGCGCGCAACGGCGCTTTGCGATCCACGCGCGGCATGCGTTTCGCGCGCGACTGCGGCGCGATCTGCGCCACGCGCTGCGCGAATTCGGCGAGCGTCGGCGCGGAGAACGCGAGCATCGGCGAAATTTCGCGGCGCAACAGTTGCCGCACTTTCGCCGCGACTTTCGCGCTGAGCAAGGAATGGCCGCCGAGTTCGAAGAAATGATCGTGGCGACCGACCTTCTCGATCTGCAGGAATTCGGCCCAAATGCGCGCGATCGCGTCTTCGATCGGGCCTTGCGGCGCTTCGTAGGCGCGAACGGCATAAGCGTCCGCATCCGGCGCGGGCAAGGCCTTGCGATCGAGCTTCGCGTTCGCCGTCTGCGGCCATGCGGCCATGTGCACGAACGCCGACGGCACCATGTACTCCGGCAACCGCGCGCGGAGCGCCTCGCGCAAACGCTCCGACGGCAACGTCTCGCCCGATTGCGTGCGGTAATACGCCACCAATCGCTTCGCGCCCACTGCATTGGAGCCCTGCGCATCCTCCCGCGCCAGCACCACCGCGTCCTTCACTCCGTCCGCATCCGTCAGCGCCGATTCGATCTCGCCCAACTCGATGCGATACCCGCGAATCTTCACCTGGAAATCGTTGCGACCGCGATACTCGATACTGCCGTCCGCGCGCCAACGCCCCAAATCGCCGGTACGATAAATGCGCTCACCCGCGCGGAACGGATCTTCGACGAAGCGCTCCGCCGTCAGCTCCGGTCGATTCAAATACCCGCGCGCCACGCCGACACCACCGACATACAGTTCGCCCACCACGCCCACCGGCACCGGGCGTTGCTGCGGGTCAAGCACGTACATACGATGATTCGCCAGCGGCGCGCCGATCGGCACCGGCATCGACGACATCGATGCGTCATCCGGTAGGTCGGTTTCGCAGGCGTACAGCGTGCTGACCACCGAATCCTCGGTCGGCCCATACGCATTGAACATCGCGCGGCCGCGCGCCCAGCGGCGCATCAGCGCGGGCGGCAACGCTTCGCCGCCGGCGATCAAGACGCGCAACGACGGCAACGTCGCCGACTCCGGCAAACTCGAAAGCGCCACCGGCGGCAGCAGCGTGTGCGTGATGCGCTGATCGTCGATCGCCGCTTTCAACGCTTCGCCGACCAACACCTCGCCCGGCGGCGCCAGGCACAGACAAGCGCCGTGCCCGAACGCCATCACCCATTCGAACGCGCAAGCATCGAAACTCAAGGCCGCGAACTGCAGCACGCGACTTTCGGGCGAAACATCGAAGCGGCGGCCTTGCTCCGCCATCAAATTCATCGCACCGCGATGTTCGATCATCGCGCCCTTCGGCGCGCCGGTCGATCCCGAGGTGTAGATCACGTACGCCAAATGTCGCGGGCTCACGCCCACGTCGTCGTTCGACAGATTCTCCGGCGACTGCGCCGACCATGCCCCACGTTCGGCGACCACATCGATCGTCTTCGCGGCATGGTCCGCGCGCGTCATCGCCGCAGTCAGCGCGTCCGCGCTCGCGGCATCGGTCAACACCACCGATGGCCGCGCATCCGACAGCATTTGCGCCAAGCGCTCTTCCGGATAATTCGGGTCCAGCGGCACGTAGGCGCCGCCCGCTTTGAGCACCGCCAAGACCGCTTCGAACAACGCCGGGGTGCGCTGCATGCAGATCGCCACCAACCCATCCGGCGCCACGCCGCAGTCGCGCAGATGTCGCGCGAGACGATTCGCGTCGGCATTCAAGGTGCCGTAGCGCAACGTCGCATCGCGGGTCGCGATCGCGACCACCTCCGGTGCGCGTGCGGCATGCGCTTCGAACGTCTGATGCAAGCAATGCGTCGCATCGAACGGCATTTCGCGATAGCCGCCTTCCAACAAACGCGCACGATCGGCATCGTCGAGCATCGGCAGAGCGGCGACCGGCGCTTCGACGTTCGCGACCATGCCGCGCAGCACTTCGCGCAGATACCCGATGTAACGCGTCACCGTCTCGCGATCGAACAACGTCGAGGCGTATTCGATGCCGCCGACGATGCGGCCTTGATGTTCGCCCAAGCTCAAGGTCAGATCGAATTTCGAGACCGGGTGCGGCATGCGGAAGCGCGCGCAATCGAGCCCCTCGAACGGGATGGCCTCTTCTTCGTCGTCCTGCCACGCGAACATGACCTGGAACAGCGGGCCGTAGCTCAGGCTCCGCACCGGGTTCGCCTGCTCCACCACCTGCTCGAACGGCAGTTCCTGATGTTCCTGCGCCGTCAGCGACAACGTCTTCACCCGCTCCAACGCCTGCACCACCGTCGGACCGTCGCTCAGGTCCACCCGCAGCGCCAGCGTGTTCACGAAGAACCCGATCAACCCCGCGATCTCGC